>JALZJA010000005.1 GCA_030860005.1 Actinomycetota bacterium | reverse complement strand
GGCTGGACATGGCGCTCGGCGTGCCGCTGATGGACACCTCCCGCGCGCGCAACGAGCTCGGCTGGACCGCGACCCGCAGCGCCGGTGACGCGCTGCTCGAGTTGCTGGAAGGGATGCGCCGCGGCGACGGCATCAGCACCCCCCCGCTGGCACCGGGCGGCGACGGTCCGCTGCGCCTGCGCGAGTGGCTGACGGGCATCGGCGCGCGCTCGCGCTAGCCGATCTGAGGCGCCGATCAGGGATGCTGCGATCCGGAGTTATCTAGCGGCTGGTGTCCTTGAGTGTGCGCTGGCGTTCTTCGAATTCTTCGCCGGTGATCTCGCCGCGGGCGTAGCGCGCCTTGAGGAGCTCAATGGGGTCCTCGGCGCTGTGCTCCTCCTGGCTGCCGGCTCCTCGCATCATCGACCACATCATCCAGCCCATGCCGCCCATCATGGCGGCCATCGCGACGACGGCGAGCACGCCCCAGGCGCCGTTCATGTGGCCGCCATGGAACATTGCCAGCACGGCGAGCGTCAGCGGCGCGGTCATGTGATGAGATGGGTCGTCAGGTCGATCGGGTTGCGCAGGCAGTACACGCCGGGGCAGTGCCCGTCGGCGACGCGCTTGAGCTCGTCGAGCTTGTCGTGGGGCGCGTCAGCGTCGACCTCGAGGTACCAGTCGATGTGCTCGACGGGCGGGGTGTCGGTGACGCCGAGGGCGCGCGTCATGTCTACCTCCGCCTGCGTGCGGGCGCGTAGGGCGCGCAGCTGGACGCCGTGGCGAGCAGCCTCTTGGGCGAAGGTCATCGCGTAGCAGGCCAGCCCGCCCCAGAAGCAGTAGGCGAGTGGGTTGGGTGCTGAGCCGGTTCCGCCCATGGGCGGCGGGAAGTCAGCCTCGAAGACGACGGGTTCGCCGTTGGGCACGGGGATCGTCGCTCGAAACTGCGGCTGGCCTTCGCTGGTCTGCCATTCGCCGTCAAAGCTGACCTGCTGCTTGAGGGCGCTGGGGTCCTGCTCGGCGTTGGCGACGGTCTCGTTGAGGGCATCGACGTTGACGTTGTGCATAGGCGTCCCTTCGTAGGGTCAGGAGTTGGTTGGGGGTCCGCCAAGGACGGCGGCGCTGATGAGCAGGTAGCCGGCGACCGCGATGACGAGAACGGCAAAGCCGCGGCCGAGCACCTGTTGGGGGACGCGGCCGCTGAGCCGCGCGCCGGCGAGCGCACCGGCGACGCTGGCGGCGGCCATCACGAGCGTGAGATTGAGCGGCAACGACCGCCCGCTGCTGAGGTGCACGATGATCGCGAGTATTGAGGTGATGGTGATGATCGCCAGTGACGTGCCGCTGGCGTCGCGCATCGAAAACGCGAACGCGACCGCGAGCGTCGGCACGATGAGGCGCGTCGCCGGCCTCGGACTGGGCGGAGGCCTTGCGCCAGGTTGGCGCCGCGGCGGCGAGCATCACCACGGCGAACGCGGCGAAGAGCGCCGCGCCGCCGACGACGTTGCCAAGCGCGGTGCCGGCGATGACGCCGGGCAGCGCAGCGCCCGTGAAGACCGCCGCGTGTCGCCAGCAGATGCGCCCTTGCACGGCGTGCCTGTAGCCGCCCGCGACGGCAGCGGCCGTAACGACGACCAGCGAGACCGTGGTGGCGGTCTCGACGTCTTCGCCGAGGACGTAGACGAGCACGGGCACGGCGAGCACGGAGCCACCGCCGCCGAGCATGCCGATCGCGATCCCGATGGCGATGCTGAAGGGGATGGCCAGCAGCATCCGTCTCAGGCGTTCGCCGATCGGGACGGCTCGATGGGCCAGCCGTGGCGCTTCCAGAGCGGCACGCCGCCGTCGACGACATGGATGACCTGTTCGGCGCCGGAGCGCTGCAGCAGGCTGGCGGCGACCGCCGAGCGCTGCCCGGACCCGCAGATCACCGCGACTGGGCTGGCGGCGTCGATCCCGTCGGGCAGCTCGCGGATGTCGTGATAGGGCTCGTGCAGCGACCCGGGGATGTGGCCGGCGTCCCACTCGTCCTGCTCGCGAACGTCGAGTACCCGCAGATCGCCGCCGCCGGCCTGCCAGCGCTCGTGTAGCTCGGGCACCGTCATGCGCGCCACCCGCTCGACCGCGAGCTTGTCCTCGCGCCATGAGGTCATGCCGCCGGCCAGGTAGCCGGCGATGTCGCGCAGCCCGACGGCGGCGGCGAGCGCCGCCGCCTCCAGCGCGTCCTCGTCGTCGCGGCCCACGAGCACGAGCGGCTGTTCGGGCTTGGCCAGCCAGGCAAGCTTTGAACCGAAGCCGGCGCCCCGTGACGTGATGCACAACGCGCCGGGGATGTGCGCCTCGTCGAACTGCAGCTCGGTGCGGACGTCGATGACCAGCGCGCCATCCTGCGTCGCCTGCTGGATCTGGCGCGGGGTCAGCGGGTGAGCGTCGACGGTCTCCTTGACCAGTGGGCCGCGGTTGAGCGCGACGATGTTCGCGAAGTTCGGAGGCTGCGGCCCGAGCGCCGATGTCGTCTTCTCGACGAACTCGTCTTCGTCTGAGATCTGCAGCAACGGCTGGTTGGCGTGCTCGAACCCGATCGTCGAGGAGACCTTCAGGTCCATGCCCGGTCCGCCGCACAGCGACCCGCCGAGATGACCGGGCCACACCTCGCAGGTGTCGGGCAGCCGCATGAGCCTGTCGTTGAGCGAGCGGAAGATGCCGCGGGCGCCCTCCTGCTTGTCGACGGCGAGGTCGGGGCGCGCGATGTCGCCGACGAACAGCGTGTCGCCGGTCAGCACCGCCCACGGCTGCTCGCTACGCGCCGTGTCGGTGAGCGCGAACGCGGTGTGCTCGGGACGATGACCGGGCGTGTGGATCGCGCGCACCATCAGCGCCCCCAGCGTCAGCTCCCAGCCGTCGCCAATCGGCTCGTGGTCGTAGTCGGGCGCGGCGGCGCGGTGGATGTGGATGCTCGCGCCGGTCGCCGCGACCAGCCGCCCGTGCCCGGAGACGTGGTCGGCGTGGTTGTGGGTTTCCAGGATGTGCTCGATACGCACACCCACGTAGCGCGCCAGGCGCAGGTACCCATCGACATCGAGCTTGGGGTCGACGACGGCGGCGACGCCGGCGTCCTCGTCGCCGATCAGATAGGACGCACAGCCCAGGTCGTCGTGGGTCAGCTGGCGAAAGATCATCGGGCCTCCTTTGCTCCACCGTAGCACCCCTATGCCGTTGTGCAACGATCGAGAGGTACATGCCCTCCTGCGGTACCCGTTTCCGCCAAGACGAACCTGGCGGCAAGCACACGCCTCCGAAATCGATAGTCGCCGCTACGAGCCGGCGAGAACTACGCCCAGCTCGGCCAGCTGCCGGCGAAGGCCACCGCAGACGTGCTCGCACAACTCGAACACCGAGTCATCGGCGATGGCATACACGACCGACGTGCCGCGCTTCTTCCGGCTCACGATGCCCGCCTGATGCAGGAGACCCAGGTGCTTGGAGACGTTCTGCTGTGAGGATCCACTCGCCGCCGTCAGCTGCTGCACGTTCGCAGGACCGTCCCGCAACAGATCCAGCAGCTTGATCCGAGTCGGCTCCGACAGCACACGGAAGCGCTGTGCGATGAGCTCCACCAAGGGATCGGGCAGCGGATGAGACACGACAATCATCGCTACCAAGCATACAACGGTGCGGTTGTGCAACAGAGACGAGACACCGCCCTCGTCGCGAGGCTGGCAACGTCGCTGCTCCGCCAATGACGCCGCGTAATGTGCCCGTTACGGTGCCCGGATGAACGCCGCCGCGCCCACCGAGCCTGACCGTCGAGGCGTCGACATGCGCCGCGCGCTCGCCGAGGTGACCGGCGCGTTCGCCGGACTGGCGGCCCTCGTCTACCTCACCGGGGCGCTGGCGCTGCAGCTGCGGCTCGGCATGATCGGGCTGCCGTCGTCGGTGGCGGTGCCGCAACTGCCACGGGAGTTCCTCATCGGCGTCGGGCTGCTCGTCGTGGGGCCGGCGATTGGCCTTGGGCTCGCGGTGGGCTGGGCTGCCCGGCGCGGTGCGCGGTCGCGCCCGATCGCGACGGCGGCGGGGCTCGCGACGGGACTGCTCTGCTACCTCGTCATCGGCGGGCTCGTCGTCTCGAAGGACCCGTTTCCGGCGAAGGTCTGCCTGAGCGGCGGGGGCGAGGTCGCCGGCGTGCTCATCGGCGAGACGGGCAGCCGGACGTACCTCGACGATCCGCGGGGCGTGGCGCCCCGGCGCGTGATCTCGATCCCGCAGTCGCAGGTCGCGCGACTCGTCGCCGGCGGCAAGCCGGCGCAGCTCGGCGCGGTGAAGTGCGACGCCGCGGGACGATGACGCGCTCGTGGCCCGACTCTAGACCGGGTCGGCGACCGGCAGCTTCTCGGCCACACCCGCCTCGGCCGTGATGAGGATCGCGCCCTCGCCCGTCGCGTAGGCCTCCTCGCCGTGATGGGTGACGTCCATCCCTATCGCCTCCTCGTGCGCGGTGCCGCGCAGCGGTGTGAGGACGCCGATGACCTTCAGCAACACGAACGTCGCCACGAACGCATACACGGGGGCCGCGAGCGCCGCCACGGCCTGCGAGCCGAGCTGGCCTGCGTCGCCGAAGAACAGCCCGTCCGCCACGCCGTTCCATGACTTCTGCGCGAAGAATCCGATGAAGAGGATGCCGGTGAAGCCCGCGATGCCGTGGGCGGCCAGGACGTCGAGCGTCTCGTCGACCCGCGTCCGCGGTCGCCACACGATGACCGCGTAGCTCGGCACTGCGGCGACCCCGCCGAGCAC
>JALZJA010000624.1 GCA_030860005.1 Actinomycetota bacterium | reverse complement strand
CGGGACCAGCCCGACGTAGCTCATCAGCTGCTCGGCCTTGGCGAAGCGCTCGAAGTCAGCGATCTCGGCGCACAGCCCGGCGGCCGTGAGTGTGTCGATGCCGCGCAGGCAGCGCAACCGACCGACCTGGGTCGCCCATGGCGAGCCGGGCAGCATCGCTGCGATCTCGCGCTCCAGTCGGTCGCGGCGGTGCACGAGCGCGTCGATCGCGCCCTGGGCGTCGAGCAGCGTCGCTTGCGCCGCCGGCCAGCCCAGCTCGACCTGCGCCAGCCAGGCGCGGTGGCGCTCGCTCCACGCGGGGCCGTCTTCGAAGCGGATGGCGTGACGCAGCAACAGCTTGCTCAGCCGGTGGCGACAGCGCATCAGGTCCACGCGGACCGCTTCGCGGGCGCGCACGAGGTCGCGCAGCGCCTCCTCGGCCGGGCCGGGAACTCGCACCGGGTGCAACTTGCCCGCCAGCAGCAACCTGACGAGATGCTCGGCGTCGCGACGGTCGGTCTTGACCCGATCACCGCTCGCGCGCGGGATCTTGCTCGGCGCCGCGACGACGCACTCAACGCCACGACCGGCGAGCTCGCGCGCCAGCCCGTACCCCGTCGGCCCCGCCTCATACGCGGCGCGCACCGGCCGCGCAAGCCCGGCGCACAACCCGGCCGCCTCCGTGACGTCGCCGCCCAACCTGAAGTGCTGCACCTGCCCGGTCTCGGCATCCAGCACCGCCGCGACGATCTTCGCGGCGTGCACGTCCAGACCGACGAGGCTTCTAGCCTTCGCCATGGCTGGCTCCTCCTCTGCGATTGTGGAGCGCCGAGCGGGTACCAGCCGCTCGGCAACAACATCACCCCACGACCGTCGTGGGGGAACCGGCCTCTTCTACCGCCAAGACCAGACGGAACACCCCATACGGTCTAGTCCGGCCTCCGCGCGAGCGACGGCCTCGTGGTCGGGCTCTTGGCGAGGCCCGAAACGTCGTTGAGCGCCTCGCGCGCCTCCGGCGATGCGGCGAACGTCATGAAGCGCTCGACGGCGGCGCGCTGCGGACCGACGGTCGAGCACATCGCATACCAGCGCCGCGCCGCCGGCCGGTGACGGACGGGGAGCGCGGCAAGCAGCCCCGCGTCGATCTCGAGCGCGACGGCGGCGCGCGAGATGAACGACACGCCGATACCGGCCCGCGCGGCTTGCTTGATTGCACCATTTGATCCCAGCGTCAGCGTCTGCGGTTCGAGCGTTGAGGCCGCGAGGAACTCCTCGTTGACGACCCGCGTCCCCGAGCCGGGCTCGCGCAGCAGCCAGACGCGGCGCTCGAGCTCGGTCGCGTCGACGGTGCCCCCGGTCGAATGCGGGTCGTCCGGGTGCGTGATGAGCACGAACTCATTGGGCAGGATCGCCGTCGCCCGGATGCGCGGGTCGCGCGGTGGGCGGCCGCCGATCGCGACGTCGGCGCGATGATCGAGCACGAGATCGAGGACCTGCTCGCGGTTGCCGACGGCGAGCGTCAGGCCGATCTCGTCGTGGCCCATCCCGAAGGCGCGCATGAGCGGCGGAACGAAGGACTCGGCCGCGGTGGTGACGGCCGCGAGGCGCAAGCGGCGCTCGGCGAGCTGCGCCGCCTCGCGCGCGGCGCGACGGCCCTCCTCGAGCAGGCCGATGACGTCGGCGGCGAACGGGGCGAAGGCGCTACCCGCCGCCGTAGGGCGGATGCCGCGTCCCTCGCGCTCGGTGACCGGCGTGCCCAGCTCGCGCGAGAGCGCCGCAACGGCTGCGGAGACCGAGGGCTGTGTCACGACGAGCTCGTCCGCGGCCGCCGTCACCGAGCCACCGCGCATCACCGCCAGGAAGCTGCGCAGCTGCGTCAGAGTTATAGACACGAGCCGTAGCTTAGCGGGCTTTGTGACATATATCGTACGATGACAATCGTTCGTGCAGAACACTGTGGTTGCGCGCCAAGGTGCGCTCAGCGTGACCGGAAAGGTGCAGCTCGGCGCCGGGAGGGTCGCGCGCTCGCGGCCAGCAGCCGCCGCCGTCAACGAGCGAGGCCCGAGGCATGCGCCCCGGACCTCTCAACACCGGCTTCGCGCTGACGGGCGATGCCGGCTAGGACACGCCGAGCTTCTCGGCGGCGCGCTTCGTGCCCTCGACGCGATTGGCGATCTTCTGAAACGCGATCTCGCGGGCGTAGTCGGGCGAGCCGTGGTTGGGCTTCTCGTCGATCGAGAACGGGGAGAACCCGCAGTCATCCGTTGTGCCCAGGCGCTCCTTCGGAATGAAGTCCGCCGCATGCACGATGTTGTCGCAGATCTCCTGGGCGCTCTCCGGACGCGGGCTCAGCGGATTCGTGACGCCGATGTAGCACATCTGATCGTCGCGGCTGTTCTGGCCGACCGACTCGTAGACGGGGTCCCTGTCGCGCTCGGAGGACAGCTGGATCAGGAAGTAGCCGGCATTGATCTTGAACATCTCCGGCAGCAGGTTGTTGTACGGCACGTCGGCCGAGTGCACCGAGTCGCGGTCACCGCCGGGACAGGTGTGCAGGCCGATCTTGCGGCGCTCCTCGTCAGAGAAGTTCGCCAGCACGCGGTTGTTGAGCTCGATGAAGTGCGGCAGCAGGCCGGCGCCCGTCCACGGGTTGCGCGGATCCTCGCGGGTTGCCAGGCGACCCTCCGTGAAGTCGATCGAGACGCGGGCGGCGCCGGCCTCGAAGGCCTTGCGGATGTCCGTCACGCACTCCTGGACGATGTCCTCCTCGAACTCCTCGCGCGAGTAGCCCTCGACCGGATCGTTCAGCGGGTACAGGAGGGCGAGCATCGACGGCGCGATGACGGCCTGCTTGATCGGCTTCGACGCGTACGGCAGCGACTTCTTCAGCGTGTCGGCGGCGTAGAAGTTGTACTTCAGCGGACCGCCCGTGAGCTTGGGCAGCTGGCGGCCGTGCCCGTCGGCGAAGATCGCGAAGAACTGACCGCCCGGCCCGAGGTTCTCAGCCAGCCCGGTGCCGGCGAGCGTGTCGGCGATCGGGTACGTCGCAAACGAGGACCAGCGCTGCTCGCCGTCGGAGATGATCGGCGAGCCGGTCGCCTCGAAACGCTCGATCGAGTCCTTGGCGGCCTCGTCCTGCAGCTTCTCGAGGTCCTCCTTGGAGATCTTGCCCTCGTCGTACTCGGCGTAGGCGGTCTGAAGCTTGGCCGGGCGCGGAAGCGACCCGACGGGCTCGGTAGGAATGCCCGTGTCGGTCCTCGGGTTGTAGTCGGACATGCGTTAACTCCTCCTCGCTGGTTGATCACCGCATGCTGCAGCGCCCGCATCTTCTCGTACCCGTCCACGACAACGCCAACCCCGCCGCGCGGGCGGCGCGTGCGGACC
>JALZJA010000619.1 GCA_030860005.1 Actinomycetota bacterium | reverse complement strand
GCCGCGCGCCGCGTCCGCGGCGCGAACGGCGCCCCGGCCTGCGCGCCCGGCGACCTCGACGCCGCGATCATGTCGGTCGTCGACTCCGCGACGCCCGCCGTGGGGCGCACGCGCACGGTCGAGATCCTGCGCGGCGGGCGCTCGAAGGCCGTCGTCAACAACGCCTACGACGGGCTGCCGGCGTACGGCACGTTCGATCACCTCACGGCCAAGCAGGTTCTCGGCCGCGTCGACGAGCTGATCGGCGCAGGGCGCCTGCGCTCCACCGGTGGGGCTTACCCGAAGCTCGTCTCGGTGCCCGCCGCACACGCGGCGGCTTGAGCGTTTCATGGCCGAGGCGCTGCGCATCGGCGTCCTCGCCTCGGGCGAAGGCACGAACCTGCAGGCGCTGCTTGACACCGTGCATGGACACGAGGCGCTGGTGGTCGGCGTTGCGACCGACAAGCCGTCTGCGCGCGCGCTGGAGCGCGCCGCCGAGGCGGGCATCGAGACCGCGGTCTTCGAGCTCGCGAAGCACCCTGACCGCGCGTCGCGCGATACGGCAATCGCCAGCTGGCTGGCGCAGCGCGGCGCGCAGCTCGTCGTGCTCGCCGGGTACATGGCGCTGCTGACGAGCCCCTTCCTGCAGCGCTTTGCGGGCGCCGTCGTCAACGTGCATCCGTCGCTGCTTCCGGCATTCCCCGGCGTGCGCGCGATCGAGCAGGCGATCGACTACGGCGTGAAGGTCTTCGGCGTCACGGTCCACTTCGTCGAGGACGACGGCGGCGTGGACACCGGGCCGGTCATCCTGCAGCGCTCGATCGAGGTGCTCAACGCGGACGACCCCGGCGCCGTTCACGAGCTCCTGCGCCCGATCGAGCACGCATTGCTGCCCGAGGCCGTGCGGCTGATCGCCCGCGGCGGGGTCAGCCGCGACCCGGAGAACCCGCGCCGAATCGTCCTCGCGGACTAGCTACTCGTTGCGGTCGGCTTCGTCGTCGTCGGCTTCGTCGTCGTCGTCGTCGGCCTCGGCGGCTTCGCTCGCGGTAACCGGCGCCTGTCCGGCATGGCGCTTGTGCACGGCGGCCTTCCCCTTGGCCTCCTCGATGCGCTCGTCGAGGTGCTCGATGCCCTTCTCGAGCTTGTCGCCGCTCTGCTTGAGGTTGCGCTCGGCCTCCTTGGCGTCCTCCTCGTCGATGTCCGCGTGCTCGTCGTCGTCCTGCACTTGGCCTCCGATCGCCTTCGTTACCCGGATCCTTCCCACCGGCGGCTGTCGTTATCCTCGCCGCCATCGCCGAAGACGCCGACACCGCCACCCGCGAGGGCAGCGAGACACTCACCCAGCCCGGCGGGGTGCGGGTGCGCCGGGCGCTGCTGTCGGTGTCCGACAAGCGCGGGATAGTCGAGTTCGCGCGCGGGCTCGCCGACCTCGGGATCGAGCTCGTCTCGACCGGGGGGACGGCGCGCGGGCTGGCCGACGCCGGGCTGAAAGTCCGCTCGGTCGAGGACTTCACGGGCTTTCCCGAGATCATGGGCGGCCGCGTCAAGACGCTGCACCCGCGGCTGTACGCGGGCCTGCTCGCCCTGCGCTCGGACGCCGATCACGTCGGCGCCATCGCCGAGCACGGCATCGAGGAGGTCGACCTCGTGTGCGCCAACCTCTACCCGTTCGAGAGCACCGCCGCGCGGCGGGGCGTCAGCGAGGCCGACATCATCGAGAACATCGACATCGGCGGCCCGACGATGATCCGCGCGGCGGCGAAGAACCACGCCTACGCGGTCGTCGTGACGAGCCCGGAGTCCTACGACGCCGTGCTCGACGAGCTTCGCGCCAGCAACGGGCTGCTGTCGACGTCGACGCGCGAGTCGCTCGCCGCCGAGGCGTTCGCCTACACGGCGCGCTACGACACCGCGATCGCGCGCTGGTTCGCGGAGAAGTCCGAGGACTTCCCGCCGCTGCACATCCGCGCCTACGAGAAGGTCGCGGACCTGTCCTACGGCGAGAACCCGCATCAGCGGGCCGCGTACTACAGCCAGGTCGGCGCGCGGATGCACGTCCTGTCGATGGTCCAGCAGCACCACGGCAAGCAGCTGTCGTTCAACAACCTGCTCGACCTCGACTCCGCCCGCAAGCTCCTGGCCGACTTCCACGATCCGGCGTGCGTGATCGTCAAGCACAACAACCCCTGCGGCGTGGCGCTCGGCGCCGGTGCGCTCGACGCCTACGAGCAGGCGCTCGCGACCGATCCCCTGAGCGCGTTCGGCGGCGTCATCGGGTTCAACCGGCCGGTGGACAGGGCGACGGCGCAGCGGCTCTCGGAGCAGTTCGTCGAGGTGCTGTTCGCCCCCGGCTACCGGGAGGGCGCTTTGGAGGTGCTGACCCAGAAGCCGTCGATCCGCATCCTGGAGGACGACGAGCGGCGCTCGGCGCTCGTCGCCGAGCCGGAGATCAAGCAGGTCATGGGCGGGCTGCTCGTGCAGGACCGCGATCTGGAGTTCTCCGACCGCCGCGAGATGGAGGTCGTGACGCGGCGCGAGCCGACCGAGGAGGAGTGGCGTGACCTGCTGTTCGCCTGGCAGGTCTGCAAGCACGTGCGCTCCAACGCGATCGTGCTCGCCAAAGACGAGGCGACGGCGGGCATCGGCGCGGGCCAGATGAGCCGCGTGGACTCGGTGCGCCTGGCGATCGACAAGTCGCGCCTGGACTCGCTCGAAGGCGCCGCGCTCGCCTCGGACGCGTTCTTTCCCTTCAGCGACGGGCCCGAGATCGTGATCGCGGCTGGGGTGACGGCGATCATCCAGCCGGGCGGCTCGCGCCGCGACCCCGAGGTCGTCGAGGCTGCCGATGCCGCAGGCCTGGCGATGGTCTTCACGAGCCGCCGCCACTTCCGCCATTGATGGGCCCACGGGGCGCGATGGGCCGCCTGGGACTCGAACCCAGAACCACGGGCTTAAAAGGCCCTTGCTCTACCGATTGAGCTAACGGCCCCAGTACCCCCAGCGGGATTCGAACCCGCGTCCTCAGCCTTGAAAGGGCCGCGTCCTAGTCCACTAGACCATGGGGGCAAGGGGCGTTGATTCTAGGCTCAGGGCGCGGGCGATCCGCGTGCCCGGCATCATGCGCGTGCCCGGGCGGTTAGCTCAGCTGGCTAGAGCGCCTGCCTTACAAGCAGGAGGTCGCAGGTTCGAGCCCTGCACCGCCCACTCGGGGTTTGCAGGGCGGCAACGTCCGTCCAGCCGGGGGTGGCCGCACGTCAGGGTACGTTGGCTTTCTCGCCCGGACGGCAACGAGGCCGCCGTGCAGTGGGGCAATCCAAGGAGGGATCAACGTGATCGAGGGTCGCACCGCAGCCGGGCGCGTAGGGCTGGCCGAGTCAGTCGTGGCTAGCGGCTACGCGAGCATCGTGCTGAATCGACTCGCCAGGCAAGCATGCGAGCTCGTCGGCGCGGACGCCAGCTGCCTGCTCGTGCGCGACCGCCGGACCCCAGGAACGACGATCGCGGTCGCCGGCTACGGCCGCGACGAGGAACTCGTCGGCGACCGCTTCGT
>JALZJA010000618.1 GCA_030860005.1 Actinomycetota bacterium | reverse complement strand
TCGGCGTCGAGCATGAGATCCACCCGCGCGAAGCCGCGGCAGCCGAGGAGGCGCCAGACGTCGAGCGCGAGCTCCTGGGCGCGATGCGTGACCGGCGCCGGCAGATCGGCGGGGCAGACGAAGGTCGTGCGGCCGATCTCGTAGCGCGCTTCGAAGTCGTAGAAGTCCTCCTCGCGCGGAACCGCCTCGACGACCGGAAGCGGCTCGCCGTCGAGGACCGACACCGCGAGGTCGCGGCCGTGGACGTGGCGTTCGAGCAGGACCTTGTTGCCGTAGGAGAACGCTGCGACGAGCGCCCCCGCGACGTCCTTCGGCGCGGACGCGAACTTGATCCCGAGCGCCGAACCCTGACCCGCGGGCTTGACGACGATCGGAAAGCCCAGCCGCCGCTCGATGGCCGGCAGCGCGTCGGCGGCGCCGAGCTCCTTGAACGCGGTCTCGTTGAAGGAGAAGAAGTCCGGCGTCGGGATCCCGGCGTCGAGCAGGTGGCGCTTGGCGAGCACCTTGTCGGCGCAGCGAACGCACGCCGAGACGCCCGACCCGGTGTACCGAATGCCGACCGCCTCGAGCAGCTCCTGGACCGTGCCGTCCTCGCCGTCGCGGCCGTGCAGCGCGACGAATGCCACGTCGGGCGCGGCGTCTGCCAGGCGCGCGACGAGATCGTGCCCGACATCGATGCCGACGACGGTGTGGCCGTTGCGCTCGAGCGCGTCCTGCACGCGCGCCCCAGACTTCAGCGAGACCTGACGCTCGAGCGAGCGGCCGCCCTTGAGAACCGCGACGCGTGTCATCGCGAGCAGTTACGTCGTGGGACGGAGCCGGCCATGATCGAGCAATGACTCGATGTCAGCCCTCGCGCGCGTCGCGCCGGCGGCGCTGGGGCGCGGGCAGATGCAGCACGTCGGCGAGCTCGGGATCGAGCTCGCCGGGCGCGGGCTCGGTGGGGGCCACGGCCGGGTGCGAGCCCGTGAGCGTCCCGTAGAGCTCGATCTGCTCGCGCACGACCTCGCCGATACGCCGGACTCCCTCGCGGATATCGGCCTCGCCGACGCCAGAGAAGTTCAACCGCATCGAGCTCCCGCCGCGTCCGTCGAGGAACGCCGCGCGGCCGGGCACGAACGCGACGTGCTGGTCGAGCGCGCGGGCGAGGAGGTCGGTCGTGTCGATGTAGTCCGGCAGCGTCGCCCAGATGAACAGGCCGCCCTGGGGATGCGTCCAGCTCGCGTCGCGACCGAAGCAGTCGGCGAGCGCGTCGAGCATGACGTCGCGCCGGCGCCGGTAGATCTCCTTCAGCGATTCCACGTAATCCTGCCAGCGGCCGCTGGCGAAGTACGCCGCGACGAAGTACTGGGTCAGCGACGACGAGCAGAGGTCCGCTGCCTGCTTGCCGAGATTCATCTTCTCGAGCACCGGCCGCGGGCCGACGCTCCAGCCGAGGCGCACGCCGGGCGAGAGGATCTTCGAGAACGTCCCGAGGTAGATGACGAAGTCGCCGCCGTCGAGGGAGTACAGCGTGGGCAGCGAGTCGCCCTCGTAGCGCAACAGGCCGTACGGGTTGTCCTCGAGCACGAGCAGCTCGCGCTCGCGCACGACCTCTACGAGCCGCTTGCGGCGTGGCAGCGACATCGTCGTTCCGGCCGGATTCTGGAACGTCGGCACGGTGTAGATGAACTTCGGCCGGCGTCCCTCGCGCTCGAGCTCGTCGAGCGTGTCCTCGAGCTCGTCGATGCGCATGCCGTCGGCATCGAGGCCGATCTGCACGACGTCGGCCTGGTAGGAACAGAACGTCGGCACCGCGCCCGGGTACGTCGGTGCCTCGGCGACGATGACGTCACCGGGATCGATGAGCGTCTTGCACACGAGGTCTATGACCTGCTGGCCACCCGTCGTGACGAGCACGTCGTCGGGATCGACGACCGTGTCCTCCTCCGCCATGACCTCGGCGATGCATCGCTTGAGCGTCGTCAGCCCCTCGGTCGGCGCGTACTGCAGCGAGCGCGCGCACGAGTCGACGGCGACGGCGCCCATGATCGCCGCGAAGGACTTGGACGGAAACGACGCGGTATCGGGCAGCCCACCGGCGAGCGAGATGATGTCGCTGCGCTCGGTGAGCGCCATCAGGTCGCGCATGGCCGAGGACTTCATGACCTTCGTCCGAGCCGCGAACAAAGCGGCGTAGCGCTCGAGATCGCGAGAGGTCGGGCGCGCGCCCGGATGAGTGGCCACACGCCGGCGTTCGCCGGGAGCATGCTCGTCCCTGTCGTCTATCGTCATCGCACCGCACGCTACCGGACGCTTTGCGACTGCTGATCGACATCCTCCAGGGCGCCGGGCTGGCCGGCGCTGCGGGCATCCGCCCGTTCCTGCCGGCGCTCGTCGCGGGGGCGTTCGCCAGCGGCGACGTTCTCGTCGACTACGACGGCACGTCGTTCTCGTTTCTCGAGCAGCCGGGCTGGCTGCTGGCGCTCGTCGTGGCGGTCCTCGTCGTCGCGGTCCTCGAGCGCCGCGGCCTGGCCTCCGAACCGCTGCAATCGGCGCTCGCGGGCATCGGCATCGGTATCGGCGCGCTGCTCTTCGCCGGCACGCTGGACGACCGCTTCGAGCTGTGGTGGCCGGGCCTCCTCGCCGGTGGTCTGTGTGCGGCGCTGGCCGGCGCGGCGACGCGCTCGCTGCTGGCGCGCACGCGCGCCCGCCTCGATCCCGCCGCGCGGGACGCGCTGTCGATCTACGCAGAGGGCACAGCGCTCGTGCTGGCCGCCCTGGCGGTCGTCGTCGCGCCGATCTCCGTCGTCGCACTGGGCTTCTTCGCCTTCCTGCTGCGCGGCGCCCGCCGCCGCGAGGGCGAGAAGTACGCCGGCCTGCGCATCCTACGGTGACGCCGAAGCTCGTCCTGATCGTCATCGACGGTCTCAAGCCGTCGATGCTCGAGCGTGCGATGAGCTCGGGCAGCGCGCCGGCGCTCACGGCGATCCGCGACCGCGGCACGTACGTCAGCGAGTGCTGTGCGGCGTTCCCGTCGGTCACGCCGGTGTGCGCCGCGACGATCGCAACCGGACGGCTTCAGGACGAGCACCACATCCCGTCGATGAACTGGTACTCGCGCGCCGAGGCGCGCTACGTCGAGTACGGCTCCTCGTTCTCGGCGTCGCGAAGGTTCGGGCTCAACCGCCAGCTGGTCGACACGATCTTCAACATGAACGCGTCGCATCTGAACCCGGACGTGGAGACGGTCTTCGAGACGCTCGACGACGCGGACGTGCGCACGGCCGGCACGACGTACCTCATGTTTCGCGGTCGCCATGCGCACGAGATCTCGAAGGACTTTGCCCTTACACGGGCCGCGTCGTCGCTGTTCAAGCGCTCCGTGCTCGGGCCGCGTGAGCTGTTCTACGCCGACATCTTCGCGAGCCGCAAGACGGGCTGCTGGTCGCGGATGGGGTTGCCCGGCCTGCGCGACCAGCACGCCGGGTGCGTCGGCTCCTACCTCGTCGAGCACGATCTCTTCGACTTCCTGCTGCTGTCGCTGCCCGACAACGATGCGCACTCGCACAAGAACGGACCGCATGCGCAGATCGACTCGATCGCTCGCGCCGACGCGGAGCTGTGGCGGGTCATGGAGGCCGCGGGCGGGCCCGACGAATTCCTCGACGGCCACGGCGTCATCGTCGTGGCCGACCACTCGCACTCGCCGGTCGAGCGGGTCGTCGACTTCACCGCCCCGTTTGCGGACTGGAAGGTCGTGCAGCCGTCCGCGGCGCGCACGCGGCAGGCCGAGATCGCGCTCTGCCCCGCACAGCGCTCGGCGATGATCTACGCGATGCGCGACACGCGCACGAGCGCGCTGCCCGTGCTCGTCGCCACCGCGCGCGAGATCGAGGGCGTCGACCTCGTCATGTGGTGGGCCGACGGCGAGGCGGGCACGGAGGCGCGCATCGCCGGAGAGCACGGCGAGCTGCGCTTCGCGCCGGGCAGCGACCTGGCGGACGCGCGCGGCAGGCGCTGGCATGTGGAAGGCGAGCTCGACACGCTGCGCGCGGTGATCGAGGACGGCAGGCTGCGCAGCGATCACTACCCGGACGCGCTCGCTCGCGTGTGGGCGGCGCTGAGCTGCCCGACGTCAGGCGACGTCCTGCTCTCGGCCGAGCCGAACTACGAGTTTCCGGACTGGGGCGGGCGGGCGCACGTGCGCGGCGGAAGCCACGGCTCGCTGCACCGGCTCGATTCGCTCGGCGCTCTGCTCTTCAGTGGCGTGACGCCGCCGGCCGAGCGCGAGGGCGGCGCGTGGTCGATCGCGGACATCGCTCCAATGGTCCGCGCGCACTTCGGCGCCGGGTAGCCTCTGGGCTCGTGACCGACGAGGCTGTCGCCATGGGGGAACTGGAGGTGCAACCGCGCCCGCCAGCTGCCCAGATGCGCCTGCAGGCGGCACTGCGCAAGCCGGGCAACTGGTTTGCCCTCATGCGCTTCGCCGCCGTCGGCGCGAGCGGCTACGTCATCAACCTCGCCGTTTACAGCGCGCTCGTGCACGCCGCCGAGGTCGACTACAAGATCGCCGCCGTGGGCGCGTTCTGTGTCGCGCTGGCGAACAACTTCTTCTGGAACCGGCGATGGACGTTCCGCGCGCGCGGCGGGCACGCGGGCTTTCAGGCCGTGCGCTTCGTCGTCGTCTCGCTCGTCGCGCTCGGCTTCAACCTCGTCGTCCTGTACGCGCTCGTCGAGGGCCTGGACGTTGCGAAGGTGCCGGCTCAGGCGATCGCGATCGTCACCGCCACGCCGCTGAACTTCGTCGGCAACAAGCTCTGGAGCTTCCGCACGTGAAACGGAGCGCGGCCTGCTGCGCCGCGCTGCTCATCGGCCTTCTCCTCGCAGCCGCGCCGGCTGGGGCGCAGGAGCGTACGCACGGTGGCCCCCCGGGGCTGCGAGCGGGCACGCCGACGCCGCCGCCCGTTCCCGACGGGCTCACGACCCCCAAGCGCGACGACGTCGCCCCGCCCGGCCGCCGGCTGACGGCCGCCCGCGCCGGGCGCATCGCTGACGCGATCGAGGCGATCGCAGACGAGCGCCTCGAGTATCCCGGCTCCAAGCGCGAGGTCTATCTCAAGGGCACGGATCGCTGGCAGGTCTCCTACTTCGCCAAGGTGGCGCCGGGCGACCCGCGCAAGGAGATCGCCCAGGTCCTCATCGACGATCGCAGCGGCCGCGTGCTCGAGGCGTGGACGGACTACAAGGTCGCGTGGTCGATGGCGCGCGGCTACCCCGGCGCGTTCGGGCGCATCGTCAACGCGCCGTGGGTGTGGATCCCGCTTGCGCTGCTGTTCGTGGTGCCGTTCGTCGATCCGCGCCGGCTGCTGCGGGTCATGCACCTGGACCTGCTCGTGCTCAGCGCGTTCTCGGTCTCGCTGGCGCTCTTCAACGACGCGCAGATCGACACGTCGGTTCCGCTCGTCTATCCGCTGCTGCTGTATCTGCTCGGGCGGATGCTGTGGATCGGGCTGCGCCGGCGCGGCGCCGCCGAGCAGCAGCGCCGGCCGCTGCGCCTGCTCGTGCCGGTGAGCTGGCTTGCGATCGCGGTCGTCTTCCTCATCGGCTTCCGCGTCGCGCTGAACGTGACGAAGTCAAACGTCATCGACGTCGGCTATGCGGGCGTCATCGGGGCCGACCGCTTCGTCGACGGCCGCGAGCTCTACGGCGCCTATCCGGACGACAACGCATACGGCGACACGTACGGGCCGGTGACGTACATCGCGTACGTGCCCTTCGAGCAGGCGATGAAGTGGACCGGGACGTGGGACGAGCTGCCCGCCGCACACGGCGCCGCGCTCGCCTTCGACCTGCTGGCATGCCTGCTGTGCTTCCTTCTCGGCCGGCGCGTGCGCGGCCCAGCGCTGGGCGTCGCGCTCGCCTACGCGTGGGTCTCGTTTCCGTTCACGCTCTACGTCCTCATGACGAACGCCAACGATGCGCTCGTCGTCGTTCTCGTGCTCGCGGCGGTGTGGGCCGCCGGCAGCGCGCCCGCGCGCGGCGCGCTCACCGCGCTCGCCGGGCTGACGAAGTTCGCGCCGCTGGCGCTGGCGCCGCTGCTGGCTACGTACCCGCGCCCGCGCCTGCGCACGATCGCATGGTTCGCCGTCGGCTTTGCCGTCGCAGCCGCACTTGCCTTCGTGCCCGTGTTCGCGCACAACGACCTGCGCAGCTTCTGGGACGCGACGATCGGCTTTCAGGCGCAGCGCGGCTCACCGTTCTCGGTGTGGGGGCTGTATGACCCCGACGTCGGGTGGCTCGACGTCGCGCAGCGCGCGGTCCAGGTCGGCGCCACGCTGCTGGCGCTCGCCCTCGCGTTCGTGCCGCACCGGCGCGACATCGTCGGGCTGGCTGCGCTCAGCGCCGCGATCCTCATCGCGCTGCAGCTCGGCGTCACGCACTGGTTCTACCTCTACATCCCGTGGTTCTTCCCGCTCGTCATGCTCGCCCTCGTGGGTCGCTGGGGCGAGCCGGCCAGATCGTGAACGGGCGCGCATCGACGATCGCGCCCGCGGTGGCGCTCGCGGCGCTGTGGGCGCTCGCGACGACCGTCGGCCCGTTCTCGGACACGACGGTCAACGACCTGTTCGTCTACCGCACGTACGCCGACCTGCTGTGGGGCGGGCGGCTTCCCTACCGCGACTTCGGCTTCGAGTACCCGCCGCTCGCGGCCGTGCCGATCTGGCTCGCGGGCCTGCCGGGCCGCGACGAGGCGACCTACGCCGTGAGCTTCGCCGTGCTCATGGCGGGCTGCGCGCTGGTCGGCCAGTCGCTCGCAGCGCGGTTGGCGCCGGACGGGCGCGGCGCGACGACCGTCGCCTGGCTGCTTGCGCTCACGCCGATCGTCATCGGTGCGTCGCTGCGCACGCACTTCGATGCGCTGCCGATCGCCATCACGCTCGCTGGACTGCTCGCCCTGGTTCGCGAGCGGCCGGACCTCGGCTTCGTGCTCCTCGCGGTGGGGACGATGACGAAGCTGTTCCCCGCGCTGCTGGCCGCGGCTGCGCTCGTGTGGCTTCTCGCGCGCGGTGATCGTCGCGCTGCGCTGCGCTGCGCGGCGATCTTCGCGGCGGTCGTCGTGACGATCTCGCTGCCGCTGGCAGGCGGGGGCTACATCGACTCACTCGAGTTCCATCTGGACCGCCCCGTGCAGATCGAGTCGACTCCGGCGAGCGTCCTGTTCGCGCTCGGCGACTCCGATGTCACCGGGACGAACCTGCGCCCGGATCGCTTCAAGTCAAACGGCCTCGACGGCGGCCATGCGGATCTCGTGGAGGGGCTGTTCGCGGTCGCTCTCGTGCTCGCGCTCGGCGCGATCGCCGCGCTCGCCGCGCGACGGCCCGACGCGCGCCACCTCATCCTGTGCTGCTTCGCGGCACTGCTCGCGTTCGTGACGCTCGGCAAGGTCTTCTCGCCCCAGTACGTCATCTGGCTCGCGCCGTTCGCGGCGCTTGCGTGGGTCTTCGCGGAGCGCATCGTCGCGCTGCTCACGCTCGCCGCGATGGTGCTGACCCACGTCGAGTTTCCGAGCCGCTACTTCGACCTCATCAACGAGCAGGGCGATGTCATCCGCATCGTCGCGGCGCGCAACGCGCTGCTGCTCGCGGCGCTCATGCTGCTGGCAGCATCACTCGCTCGATCGCGTCCGCCCGCATCGGCTGCGAGCACCGCACGAGCACGCCCATGAGCCACGGGTCCTCGTCGGAGGTGTCAAAGCGCTCGGACATGTGCGTGACGAAGCCGCGGATCGCCTGCTCCTTGCGCACGCCGATGACTCCCCCGCGGGGGCCGGTCATGCCGACGTCGGAGATGTAGGCGGTCCCGCCGGGCAGCACGCGCGCGTCGGCGGTCTGGACATGCGTGTGCGTGCCGACGACGGCGCTGGCGCGACCGTCGAGGTACCAGCCGAGCGCGATCTTCTCGCTCGTCGCCTCGGCGTGAAAGTCGACGAGCACATGGTCGACGCGGCCGTCCAACTCGCCGAGGGCGGCGTCGGCCTCGGTGAACGCCGGCTTGCCCGCGCGCAGGAAGACGTTGCCGCTGAGGTTCACGACGCCGAGCCGCACGCCGTCGCGCTCCACGACGCAGGTGCCATGGCCGGGTTGGCTGCGCATGTAGTTGTAGGGGCGCAGGATCGCGTCGCGCTCGTCGAGGTAGCCGAAGATCTCGCGCCGGTGGTATGCGTGGTTGCCGAGCGTGATGACGTCGGCGCCGGCGCCGAAGAGCTCGTCGGCGATCTTCGGTGTGATGCCGAGCCCGCCGGCCGCGTTCTCACCGTTGACAACGACGAACGTCGGGTCGTGGCGCTCGCGCAGCCCGGGCAGCAGCCCGAGCAGCGTGCGCTTGCCAAGCGATCCGACGATGTCGCCGATGAACAGAATGGTCGCCGCTGGCGCTGGCACGGCCCATACTCTGACGGGGGATGGCTGACGAGGCTGACACACCGAGCAGCGATCCGCCCGGCGCCGCGACGACCGGGGCGAGTCGCGCCGCGACGACCGGGGCACCCCCCGGCGCGCCGCCCGGGGCCCCGGTCGTCGTCCCGCGCTGGGTGCAGCTCGTCATGTTGCCGCTCGCGGTACTCGGGCTCTACGCGCTCGCGCAGGCGGCCGGCACGGTCCTGCTGCTGTTCACCGTCGCGGCCGTCATCGCGCTGATCCTCAATCCGCTCGTCAGATTGGTGCAGCGCACACGGATGCCGCGCACGCTCGCCGTCATCACGGTCTACGCCGCGTTCTTCACGCTGATTCCCGTGCTGGGGTTTCTCGCCGCGGCCCCGGTCGCCGACCAGGCGAGGTCGTTCGCCAAAGACGCCCCCGGACTGGTCGACGAGGCGAGCGCGTCGCTTGACGACCTGCAGGCGTTCGTCGACGACAACGGGATCGACGTGCAGATCAAGGGGGAGAGCGACAGTGCGCTCGCGTCGCTGCAGGACCGGCTCGTCGAGGGCTCGGGCGAGATCGTCTCGTTCACCGGCGAGCTCCTGCGCCTGCTCGTCGAGCTGTCCTTCTACATGATCCTCGTCGTCGTCCTGTCGATATACATGCTCATCTACGGGCCGAGGATCGGCGAGCTCGTGCGCTCGGTCATGCCGCCCGGCGACGGTACGCCGGAGGACGACTATCCGACGCGCGTGCAGAGCGCCGTCTTCAACTACATCCGCGGCCAGCTCCTGTTCAGCCTGATCATGGGCACGAGCGCCGGCGCGGCGCTGTGGGTCTTCGGCACCCTCGGGATCTTCCCCGAGGGCAGAACGTACGCGCTGGCCTTCGGGGCGTTCTTCGGGCTCATGGAGCTCATCCCGTACGTCGGGCCGGTGCTCGGTGCCGTGCCGCCCGTGCTCGTCGCGCTCGTGCAGGATCCGCTCACGGCGGTGTGGGTCGCGCTGCTGTTCGTCGCCTTGCAGCAGCTCGAGGGCCACATCGTCGCGCCGAACGTGTTCGGCCACGCGCTACGGCTCAACCCGCTGCTCGTCATCCTCGCTCTGCTGCTCGGCGGGGAGATCTACGGATTCGTCGGCGCGCTCGTCGCGCTGCCCATCGCCGCCGTGCTGCGCGAGACCGTCGTCTACCTGCGCCGTCATCTCATCTTCGAGCCCTGGGGGACCCCGGGCACGCTTGCCCTCGTCCAACCTGCGCCTGCGCCGGCCTCCGCGCCGGAACCCGCCGCGAAGAAGTCCCCGGCCCCGCAAACCGCCGCACCGACGAGCTCCGAAGACGGCGAGGAGGAGACGGAACGGCTTGCGAGCGCTCGCCGCCGTCCGGCGGCGAAGGCGCAGCCGGACCCAGATGGCTAGCCCGGGCCTAGCAGGCCACCCACAAACGTTGCACCCGAAACCTCGGGCGCCGATCACCGCCAGGGCGGCGTCCTCGGATCTCGATGGCA
The DNA here is from genome assembly GCA_030860005.1 of Actinomycetota bacterium. Taxonomy (GTDB): domain Bacteria; phylum Actinomycetota; class Thermoleophilia; order Solirubrobacterales; family Solirubrobacteraceae; genus CADCVQ01. The sequence continues at coordinate 758 of JALZJA010000618.1, read as the reverse complement.
GGGCCACACCTTCGATCCTGCGTCCTTGCCTGGCGGCGCCGGCATCCCGGGGTTTCACGCACAACTTTCCTGGGCGACCCACTAGGCGCGCGGCGTCACGGCGATCAGCCCGATGCGCGCGCCGCCGCCGCGATCGCGCACGGCGGCGAGGACGATCTTGCCCTCTATCGCGGAGCCCCCGGCGCGCGTGACGCGGTAGTGAGCGCTCGCGCGGCCGGCACGGCCGCCGCTGCTCTGGAGGTCGTCCAGGTCGTAGCTGCGCGTCGTGTTGGCCCGAAACTGGCGCTCGTACTCGGTCACGACCGCGGGTCGGCCGCGCGCGACGCCGCTCGGCAGGACCCGCTGCACGTCGGTCGTGAGCAGACGCCTGAGCGCGCGCGCATCTTCCGCCTCGTAGGCATCGGCGAACGCCCGGGCGAGGTCGCGGACCTCGATGGCGGAGAGCGGGCGGGTGGCGCGCTGCGTGCCGCCGTTGTCGCCGCCGCCGGAGGCGACCAGCGCGACCCCCGTGGCGAGCCCGGCGGCCATCAGCGCGGGGACGGCGATGAGCGCGATCGGCCGCCGTTTGCGCCGCCGCGGCGGCGGCGGCGGTTCACGCGAGACGGATGGCTGCTTGACCCGCGTCGCCGCGCGCGTCGGCCTCGTGTGCGCCTTGACCACGGCGGTCGACGATGTCGCGTCGGCGTCCGCTCCCGGGGCGGCCGTCCCGACCGCGACGCTGCGCTCGGACTCGGTGACCGGCTCGCCACGAGCTGCGG
>JALZJA010000616.1 GCA_030860005.1 Actinomycetota bacterium | reverse complement strand
GGCGATCCACTCCTGCATGCGGGCGTTCTATCGCACGTCAGGCGTTCGGCTCGGCCAGAGGGGCCACGATGTCAAAGCGCAGCCCGCTGGATCCCTCGCCCGTGCCGGGTCGCTTGCGGCGCCCGGCCCGGTTCGGCTGCGCTTCACGGTAGCCGGCAGCGGCTGCCGGTCCTTCGGCTCGGGCATCTCCTTCCGCTCCCGCCCGTCGAGCTCGCGGCTGCCCGTCTTGGCGCGATGGCCGTCCCGTTCGGGTTGCGTGGCGAACGGGTCTGTGGCGTGCTGGACGACGGAGACGCGGTGCAGCTACGCGGCGCGCCTCAGGCGCACGCCGACGGGCTGCGGCGGCCACAGTGGTCGAGAACAACAAAGCGGGTCTACCGTCACGGTGAGCCGCACGAGCGGCGGTGGGCGCGTCCGCGTCGGTCTCGGCGGTGATCTCCGCGGTCGTCTCCGGAGTCAGTGGATCGAGCGCGCTCGCTCTTTCAGGGCGGCAAGGCCGCGAAAGTCGCCGTCATGGTGACGTTGACAGGTGCGGCCGGAGTCGGGGCGATGGAGGTTGGGCGCCAAGTGCTCGACCGCCGCACCCAAGGTCTGTTCACCGTCGACTGGCCGCAATCGAAGGACGCGGCCGGGCACTCGGTCTCCTGGACACATGGCGCGACCGATATTCCCAGCGCAACGCCCGAGCTGACCGCCACTGCGACCTCGGCCCGCAGCGTCCGCCTACCTCAAGGGCGCTGGTACTTTCACCGCCGGACGATCGGGGGGCAGCCGGGCCGGACAGACAAGCACGTCGGTCCGTTCGTCGTTCCGTGAAGTCAACCCCTCCACTTGGCAACCAGCGAGAAGCTGCCGTCAGCCGACCCTGATGTCAATCCCGAGCAGGAGCAGCGGCCACAGCACAACGGCCAGCAGCGCTGAGAGGAGCCGCCCGAAGGTGGTCAGGTGGTCGAAGTAATCGTTGGCGACCGCCACGAGGACGCCGAGCACCAGGTAGATCGCTGCAACGATGCCCGATCCGTGAGACGGGGCGTAGTCGTATGTGTCGTAGGCGTGGTAGCGCATGCCGTCCGAATACCCGCGTTCGGCGCAGAGGCGATGAGCCTTCAACGGATGTTCGAGCGCCATCCGCCAAACGAGACGCAGGACGAAGGCACCTGAGGTGTCCCCGACAGGTTGTACGCACGCGGGCCCGCGGGCGCATCGCGCCAGAGGGCGCACTGTCAGTGGTGCGATCAGAGACTGAGTTCCGCGGACGCGACTCAGAGAGCTGACCGACCTCGACAACTGACGAGCGCGCCGCCCGACCGATGTGCCGTGCGCCCCATGCGGCGGCCCCTGGGCTACGACGTTCGTTGAGAGCGCTTTGGTTCGGGCGCACGTGGAGTGACCATTGGCTACCAGGTACTCGACGTTGGTGGCCTGGTGACCCAACCGAGCGTCAGGACGTCATGAGATCGCATTGGCCCATGGTCGGTGGTAGTGAGCCTCGTCTGTGCACTTCCTGCCACGCTGGGGCGGTGCTCGTGCTGGTGCTCGTGACCGGCGCGCTGGCCGTCATCGCGCCGGTCGCGATAGCGGATTCGAGCGGGAAGGGACAAGGCGGCGCGGGCACGCGGGCCGGCGATCACGGCGCGCGCGGTGGGGAGAAGAAGATCAAGCCGCCCACGCCGTTGCACAGGTCAAAGCCATCCCAGGGCCCGCAATCCTCTAAGCCAAACAAGGCTTCGAAGCAGCAGAAGTGGTCACAGCGGTCCGCGTCGCCCCAGTCTGCCGACGGCGACTCGCGGAGTGCTTCTGCACCGGTGTCGGTGAACGCGCCCGCGGCACCGAGCGCGCCCGCTGTACAGGTCGCGCCGGTGCAGCATCAGGCGTCCACGAGGACACCGAGCGCCTCGGGGAGCTCGATCGCGCGGTCAGGCAGGCGTTCGCGATCGGCGCTTCGGGCGCAGCGCACCTCCGGCTCCCAGATCGCGGAGGCCGCCCAGGCGGCTCCGAGGTCCCCGGTTGGGGCGAGGACAGCGTCGACGCGCGGGCGCGTCGACGCGCGTAGAGACGCGCGCGCGCCGGACTCGCCGCTGACGCGGACCGTCGTGCGGGTACTCGAGGTGGTCCCCGTCCAGATGCGCATCGCGCTGGCGGTGCTGGCCTGCCTAGGTTTGCTGTTGGGCGCCGCCGCGGCCGTGCAAACCGCCCGCCGCCGGCGTCTTGAGCGGCAGCGCCGCCTGCTGCTCGCGGACGTCGGCGTGCTGCAGTCCGCGTTGCTGCCCGAGCTGCCCGAGCGGATCGGCGGCGCGCGCGTCACGGCGGCCTACCGGCCCGCGGCAGGCCTTGCGGCTGGCGGAGACTTCTACGACGCCTTCGAGCTGCCCGGTGGCCGCACCGCCGTGCTCGTCGGCGACATCGCCGGCCACGGGCGCGAGGTGGTGCCGCTGACCGCGCTTGTGCGCTACAGCCTGCGGGCCTACCTTGAGGCGGGCCTGACACCGCGCGCGACCCTCCACGTCGCTGGCCACGTCCTCGCTTCGCAACTCGGCGGGCGCCAGGTCACGATCGCCGTCGCGATCTTCGACCCCGGGACCGGACGGCTGACGTATGCCTGCGCCGGCCACGGGCCACCGCTCTTGGGAACAAGCGCGGCACCCGTAACCGTGAGCTCGTCGCCGCCGATCGGCACCGGCGCTCCCACCGGCCGGCGCCAGACAACGATTGCGCTCGCGCCCGGCGCCGGCGCATGCTTTTTCACCGACGGTCTCGACGAGATACCGGTTGCCGGCGGACGCCTCGGGCGCGAAGGCGTCGCCGAAGAGCTTCGAGCCGTCGGCCCGCAAGGCGACGCCGCCGATCTGCTCGCCAGGATCGTGCAGCGCAGCGAACGCCAGCCCGACGACATGGCGGTTTGCATGCTCACGGCGCAGCCGGGCGGCGCCGAACACTGGTCGCTAAGACTCGAGGAGCTCGAAGTCGACGCTGCGGCGATGAGCGGCGGCTGGACCGAGCGGTTCCTGCTCGCCTGCGGCGTCGGCAAAGCGCACATCGCCAAGGCACTGCACGAGGCAGACCACATCATCGGCCGCGCCGGGACCGCCATCGTCGAAGTCCGCATCGGCGAAACTCTCACCGACGTCCGAGTCCACCGGCCGCCGGCCATCACGATGCCGATCGCGCGCCGCGTCGCCAACTCCACTGACCTGGCGGCAACAGGCTAATCGGTCGGCCGCGCACAGGACACCGACCGGGCCCCATGAGTCCGCGGCGGCCGCCCGCGGCCGCGAGGGTCCGATCAACGATCCCGGTCTGGGTACATCGCGGACAGCGCTGGCGGGCCACTGCGCCTCCTCGACGCCGGGTGTGGTCAGGGCACGCAGGCGCTCACACTCGCTCGTCGCGGCCACAACGTGTCGAGGGTGGACACCTCCAACGAGCGAAGCCGGCGCTCGGACGCTGAGCTGATACCACACGCTTCGCGCGAATGGGTCCACTGTCGATTCGCGCTTCGCTCCCCGCCAAGCAGTCCGCCGACGGCTCGCGACGACGCGATCACCGGCGGGGGCGCCGGCTTCGGACGGGTGGCGGCGTCATGGCTGCAGAGTCACCCGACGACCTTCAGCTGCGACGGCAAGTGGCACACGCAGAACTTCCAGATCGATAAGTCCGAGCTTGTCCCGGAGGACTTCGAGGATCCCAATAGCCCGCTGGTCCCCGTGGGCTATGGCGAGCCGATCCCCGGGTCCGCGTGGGTCCAGTTCTGCCTGATCAACGAGGGGGAGGGCATCTTCCTCATCGACCAGGGGTGGAAGAAGGTTCGCTGAGCGCCCGGCCGGAGGGGTCACCAGCGTGACCCGCCTCACCGTGCTGCTGCCGTGGCACGTGGGCGCGGGTCCCTGTCGACGCGCCCGTCGCTCAGCCAAGAACCGCTTCGAGCCGCCGCTCGAGCGCCCCGGCGATCGCCTCGCGCACGAAGCCCTGCTCGAAGCGCTCGACGGTCGCCTCGAGAAAGCCCTCGATGACCAGGCGCTTGGCGTGCTCGAGGTCCAGCCCGCGCGATTGCAGGTAGAACAGCTGCTCGGGGTCGATCTGGGCGATCGCCGCCGCGTGGGTGCAGCGCACGTCGTTGGCGAGGATCTCAAGGCCGGGGATGGCGTCGGCGTGGGCCGTCTTGGTCAGCAGCAGGTTGCGCGACTCCTGGAAGGCGTCGATCTGCTGCGCGCCGGGGTCGACCTTGA
>JALZJA010000608.1 GCA_030860005.1 Actinomycetota bacterium | reverse complement strand
ACGTCGACAACAACCCCTCCAAGGCGCCGCGGCCGCAGGTCACGACGTGGCGGCTGCCCTCCGAGCCGTGGGCGTTCGTCATCGACAGGCGCGGCAAGATCAGCGAGCGCTTCGAGGGCGTCTTCTCGGTTGGCGAGCTCGCGCGGGCCGTCGCCAAGGTCCAGTAGCTATACGGTGGCGCCTGATGGCCGCGACCGGTCATCGAACCGGGCCGGTAGCTCAGTTGGTCAGAGCAGCGGACTCATAATCCGTCAGACGAAGGTTCGAGTCCTTCCCGGCCCATTCATAAAGCCCTGCAAACACGGTGGATGTTGACGCCCAGCCAGAATGGCCGCTTGCATTGTGTTCTTGTTTCGTGTTCTCTACGGTCAGGTTCAGCGTCGGAAACCGGCACGAGAGAAGGCACGGATGGGACGTAAGGCCAAGGGCCACCTACAGGTACGCGGGACGCGGGGGCGGCGGCGCTGGCACGCGTTCTGGTCCGATGCGGACGGTCGGCACCAAAGGGTGCTGGGGCCGGCGCACGTGAAGGACTCCGGCAAGCGCACGGCGCGCGGGGGCGTGATCTGGAAGGCCGCGGACGGGCCGAAGCGGCCCGGGTACCTGACGCCCGGGGATGCTCGGGAAGGGCTGGCCCGGCTACTGGCGCAGGCTCCCACCGCGCCGACCGCCAAGGCGCGCAGGCGTCCCGACGAGCGCACGTTCGGTGAGGCCGCCGAGGAGTGGCTGCGCTACGTCGAGCACGACAAGCGCCGCGCGGTCTCGACGGTCCGCGACTACCGGAACCTCACGGGGTGCTACCTGCTGCCGGCGTTCGGAGCTGAGACCGCGCTGCGCGCGATCACCACGCGCTCGATCGATGACTGGCGCGAATGGCTGCTGCACGAGGGCCGTCTCTCACCGCGGACGGTGCAGAAGGTGCAGGTCTGCCTCTACGCCATCCTCAAACGAGCGAAGCGCAAGGGCTGGGTCTCTGCCAACGTCGCCGAGGACGCCGAGCGGATCACGTTCAAGCGATCCGGCGACTTCAACATCCTCGATCCCGCGCAGGTCGAGCAGGTCGCGCGGGCGGCGTCCACGCCGCTGCATGCGGCTGTCATCACGACCGCCGCGTATACGGGGCTGCGGATGGGCGAGCTGCTGGCGTTGCGCTGGCGCGATGTTGACTTCGCCCGTGCCACGGTCCACGTGCGCCGGGCGATCACGCGGGGCGAGGAGGGCGCGCCGAAGTCCGGCAAGGTGCGATCAGTCCCGCTCGTCGACCAGGCCGCGCAGGTGCTCGACGAGCTGAGCCAGCGCGAGACCTTCACGGCTGCGGGAGACCGCGTGTTCTCCACGGCGCTGGGCGAGCCGCTGACCGACGCCGAGGTTCGCCAAACGTTCTATGACGCGCTCACCGGTGCGGGGCTCGGGGATCTGCGGACCAAGCCCGGGCCGATGGTCTTCCACGATCTGCGCCACTCATTCGGGTCGCTGGCCGTGCAGGTGTTCCCTCTGGCGGACGTGAAGGCGTTCATGGGCCACGCGGACATTGCGACGACGATGATCTACGTCCACCACGTGCCTCAGCACGACGCGGCGGCGAAGCTGTCGTCCGCTCTCCGTGAGCGCGCGTCGACGGAGGGCAAGCTGCTGACCGCAGCGCAGGAAACCGCGACCATAGGGAGCCGTCGGGCAGCTCGGCTCAGGCGTCCCGTCTGAGGCGTCTGAGGCACCGATGGAAGGAGCTCCCTTGGCGTGGTGGATCAAGAGAGTGTCGGATCGCGCGAAGAGGCGCACTTTCGGTGACGGCATCCAACGGCGTCGAGCGGGTACCGGTCCGGGGTGCGCCGGCTTCTGCTTGGCGCCGGGAGCGATAGGGCACGCCGCCGTCGACGGCACGATCGCTTTTTGTGGCCGAAGCAGCCGTGAGCTGCCCGCCGCCCGCGTGTTCGTTAGCCGAGCTGTGGCCGAGTCCAGTGGAGCGGTCGCGGGGTTCGACTTCCACTACCTGGTCTTGAAGGAGCCGGAAGAGAGCGTCTGGTTGCCGCTGCGCT
>JALZJA010000598.1 GCA_030860005.1 Actinomycetota bacterium | reverse complement strand
GCCACGGCTGGCGCGCTTGTGATGCTTCATTTCGCGACTGCGAGCGCGGAGCTTCTCTGGCATCCGGTCCAGGAGATCGCGGATGGTTCCGGACGTCGGCTACGCCTCGGTGTCGCGTGACGCTCTCCTATACCGTCACGACGACCGGTCGGTCGGCACGCGCGCGGACGCAGAGCCGTATGGTGCGCCTGCGGCTCATGCGCTGAGGAGGCGCCGCACCACAGATCCACGGCTGATGGAAGGAACTGCGTGAAACGCCTGAAAAAGCTCTTCAGGAAGGTCAAGAAGAAGCTCAGCCCGCTGCTGCTGATCCCAATTGTGCTGCTGGCCCTCGTCCTGGCGGGCGGGTACTTCCTGTTCTTCGCGGGCGATGACGATAACGACGGCACCGCATCGAACTCGCCGGATGCGCCGTCCGTACCGAACACTCCATCGAAGAAGAAGTCGCGCAAGCGCTTCAAGGTCAAGCCCGCCCCGGCGGCCGGCAAGGAGTTCACGATCGACTCCGACCGCGACGAGAAGGACTACGCGATCGCGCAGGCGATCGGCTCCATCACCACGCCGGGCAGCATCTCGGTCCGCATCGGGGCGGCGCCGAAGCAGCCGGTGACCGTCAACTGGAGCATCGTGTGCCTGCTCACCAGCGAGGGCGCGAGGACGACGGATGACACGTTCACCGTCACGCCGCCGGCCACGCGCCAGCTCAAGCTGCCGGTCAAGAACGCGGTGAGCTGCAACGCGTCGGTGGCCGCGCAGCTCACGCGTGCGGGCAATGGGCGGATCAAGGTCTTTCTCCTCGGCGTCCGGCGCGCCGGCGAGTAATCCCCTGCGGCGTGCAGCGTCCCGCGGGCCGACGCGGGGCGCTGCCGGGTGATGGGCGCCCTCGCGCAGGCGGTGAGCACGGTCGTCGAGCGCTGCCTGCAGGTGGGCGCGGGGGAGACCGTGCTCGTGATCGCCGATCCCGATCGCGCGCAGCTCGGCACGGCCCTGCTCGACGGCGCGCGCGCCGCCGGAGGCGACGCCGTGCTCACGATCGTGCCGCCCAACCCCGCCCGCGGCACGGAGCCGCCGGCACCCTTGGCCGCCGCGCTGCAGGCCTGCGACGTCTTCATCGCGCCGTGCCTGCCGTCGCTGTCGCACACGACCGCACGCAAGCGCGCCAACGACGGGGGCGCGCGCGGGGCGACGATGCCGGGCGTGAACGCGGACCTGCTCGCGCGGCTCATGAGCGTCGACTTCGACGCGATGAGCGCGCGCTGCCACGCGGTGGCGCGGCTGCTGGACGAAGCCGACGAGGCGCACCTCGAGTGCGCGCACGGGACGGACCTGCGCCTCGACCTGCGCGAACGCATTGGCATGCCCGACGACGGCGACCTGAGCGCCGCCGGAGCGTTCGGGAACCTGCCCTGCGGCGAGGGCTTCATCGCCCCGGCGGGCGCAGAGGGCACGATCGCGGCATCGTCGCTGCCGGGACCCGGCATCGTCGACGAGCCCGTGCTGCTGCGGGTGCGCGACGGCCGCCTCGAGAGCGCCGAGGACTCCGCCGCGGCCGCGCAATACCTCGCCCAGCTCGACGCGCACGGCCCGCTCGGGCGCAACCTCGCCGAGCTCGGCGTCGGCACGAACGACCGCGCGACGCTGACCGGCAACATCCTCGAGGACGAGAAGATCCTTGGTACGGCCCACGTCGCCTTCGGCGCCAGCGCGGCGATCGGTGGCACCGTCACGGTGCCGGTGCACCTCGATGTCGTCGTGGTCGAGCCGAGCCTGCGGATCGGCTCGACGCGGGTGCTCGACGCCGGCCGCTACCTGCTGTAGCGCGTGGCGGCCCGCGTCGACACCCTGCTCGCGATCCCGAACGTCTCCGAGGGCCGCGACGGCGCCGCGATCGAGGCGATCGGAGCGGCGTTTGCGTCGACCGGCGCGCGCCTGCTCGACGTGCACGCAGACCCCGACCACCACCGGACCGTCTACACGCTCGCCGGCGGCGCAGGCGAGCTCGCGCCCGCGCTGGTCGCGGGTGCGGTGCAGTCACGCGCGCGGATCGACCTGCGCAGCCAACGCGGCAGGCATCCTCATGTCGGTGCGCTCGACGTGGCGCCGGTCGTCTTCCTCGACGCGGCGCGGCGCGGCGCCGCGTGCGCCGAGGCGCTCGTCGCGGGAGAGGAGATCGGGCGCGCCGGGCTGCCGGTCTTCCTCTACGGCGTCCTCGCCGGCGGGCGCTCGCGCGC
>JALZJA010000590.1 GCA_030860005.1 Actinomycetota bacterium | reverse complement strand
CGCAGGCGCACGCGGCCGATGTCGTTGAGCTTCAGCTCGTCCGTGTCCGGATCGGACTCGAGCGTGTGGACGTCGACGTGGTCGACGACCTCCTGCACGACCGCGCGCGCGGCGTGCGTGGCGTGCTTGATCGCAAAGCGGCCGCCGGTGCGCAGCGGCTCCTCCGTCATCCAGCACACGGTCGCCTCGATCTCGCGTGAGAGCTCGGGCGCATCGTCGGGGTGGCAGATGATGTCGCCGCGCGAGACGTCGACGTCGTCCGCGAGCACGATCGTCACCGACATCGGCGCGAACGCCTCCTCGACGGGGCCGTCGAGCGTCTCGATGCGGGCGATGCGCGTCAGCGAGCGCGACGGCAGCACGAGCACCTCATCCCCCGGTCGCAGGATGCCGCTCGCGACCTGCCCGGCGTAGCCGCGGTAGTCGGTCTCGTGGTCGCGGATGACCCACTGGACCGGGAAGCGCGCGTCGCTGAGGTTGCGGTCGTCGGCGACCTGAACCGACTCGAGGTGCTCGAGCAGCGGCACCCCGCCGTACCACGGCATGTTCTCCGAGGCGTCGACGACGTTGTCGCCGTACTTCGCACTGACCGGCACGAAGGCGACGTCCTTGACCGGCAGGCGGCGCGCGAAGTCTGAGAAGTCGCGCACGATCGCATCGAAGGTCTCCTCGTCGAAGTCGACGAGGTCCATCTTGTTGACCGCCACGACGAGGTGCGGGATGCCGAGCAGGGTCGAGATGTACGCGTGGCGCTTGGACTGCTCGAGCACGCCCTTGCGCGCATCGACGAGGATGACCGCGAGGTCGGCGGTCGATGCCCCGGTGACCATGTTGCGCGTGTACTGCACGTGGCCGGGGGTGTCGGCGATGATGAACGTGCGCTTGGTGGTGGCGAAGTAGCGGTAGGCGACGTCGATCGTGATGCCCTGCTCGCGCTCGGCGCGCAGGCCGTCGACGAGCAGCGACAGGTCGACCGTGCCACCGCCGCGCCGCCGCGAGGCCTCCTCGACGTGCTCGAGCTGGTCGGTCAGCACCGCCTTGGAGTCGAACAGCAGCCGCCCGATGAGCGTCGACTTGCCATCGTCGACCGAGCCGGCGGTCGCCATGCGCAACAGGTCGGCCGAGGCGAGCGACATCTAGAAGTACCCGGCGACCTTGCGGTCTTCCATCGCCGCTTCGCTCACGCGGTCGTCGGCTCGCGTCTCGCCGCGTTCGGTGATGCGGGTCGCGGCGATCTCGGCGACGACGCTGGGGAGGTTGGTCGCGGTCGACTCGACCGCACCGGTGCAGCTCATGTCACCCACGGTGCGGTAGCGCACCCAGGTGCGAAACTGCGTCTCGCCGTCCATGAGCTCGACGTGATCGGAGACCGCGTAGAGCAGCCCGTCGCGCGCGAAGACCTCACGCTCGTGGGCGAAGTACATCGCCGGAACCTCGAGGTCCTCCTCGGCGATGTACTCCCAGACGTCGAGCTCGGTCCAGTTCGAGAGCGGGAACACGCGCACGCTCTCACCCCGATGGATGCGCCCGTTGTAGACGTTCCACAGCTCCGGGCGCTGGTTCTTCGGGTCCCAGCCGCCGAAGTCGTCGCGGAAGGAGAAGATCCGCTCCTTCGCCCGCGCGCGCTCCTCGTCGCGGCGCGCGCCGCCGAAGGCGGCGTCGAAGCCATGCTCCTCGATCGCGTCCAGCAGCGTCGTCGTCTGCAGCCGGTTGCGCGACGCGCGCGGCCCGGTCTCCTCCTTGACGCGGCCCTTGTCGATCGACTCCTGGACCGAGGCGACGATGAGGTCCTCGCCGAGCTCGGCGACGCGGCGGTCGCGAAACTCGATGACCTCGGGGAAGTTGTGACCCGTGTCGACGTGCATGAGCGGGAACGGGAACGTCCCCGGCCGGAACGCCTTCTCGGCGATCCGCAACAGCACGATCGAGTCCTTGCCGCCGCTGAACAGCAGCACGGGCTTGGACAGCTCGGCGGCGACCTCGCGCATGACATGGATCGCCTCGGACTCGAGCACCTGGAGGTGGGTCAGGCGGCCGCTCATCGCGCGGGACCCCGGTTCGTGTCCCAGCGGGCGCCGGGCGAGCAGCGACGCGCTGTCATGCCGGCACCGGCTCGACGTCGGCGCCGATGGTACGGCGGGCGCGGTTCGTGCGGTGCAGCACGTAGGCGATGGCGCCCGCGGCCAGCGGTACGCCGAGGATGACCGCCGCGGGGAGATCGACGCCGGCCTTCGTCAGGACGCCCAATGCCGAGGCGAGCAGCACGCAGCCCAGCGTGGGCCGCAGCGCGGTCGAGGAGATGCGGCCGATGAGGTTCGTCCCGATCACTACGCCGGGCAGCGAGCCGAGCAGGATCGTCCCCATGAGCAGGAAGTCGACGTTGCCGCTGACGAAATGCGCGAGTCCCGCGGCCCACAGCAGGATGGCTGCGTGGAAGACGTCGGTGCCCACGACGCGGTGGGGCGTGAGCTGAAAGACGAGGATCAGCGCCAGGCCGATGAGCGCGCCGCTGCCGACCGAGGTGACGCCGAGGATGAGGCCCAGACCGGCGCCGATCGAGGCCGCGGTGACCTTCGTGCGCGTGGTCTGCGCGACGGAGTGGCGCTCGCGCGCGACGAGCTTTGGCATGAACAGCGCGCGCCCGAGAATCGTCAGCGCCACGATCAGCAGGGCGATCGCGATCGCGCCGAGCAGCATCGGCTCAAAGCTCTTGCCGTACGCGGCGTGCAGGCGGTCCAGGAGCCATACGCCGACCAGCGCGCCGGGCACGCTGCCGACGGCCAGCCACTTGGAGACGCCGAGGTCGACCGTGCCCCTGCGCCAGTGGCGCCAGCCGCCGACCGTCTTCGTGACCGCTCCGTAGGCGAGATCGGTCCCGATCGCCACGACCGGCGGAATCCCGGCGAACAGCACGAGCAACGGCGTCATCAGCGAGCCGCCGCCGATTCCGGTGAGGCCGATGAGGATCCCGACGCCGAGACCGAAGGCGATGATCATCGGGTCCATCAGACGTGCAACCCGCACTCGGTCTGCTCGCTGCCGGCCCAGCGACCCTCGCGGCCGCTGCCCGGCCGGGTGCACGGCGCGCAGCCGATCGACTCGTAGCCGTGGTCGTGCAGCGGGTGGTAGGGCAGGCCGCGCTCCTGGATGCGCGCCCAGAGATCGCGGCCGGTCCAGTACGCAAGCGGGCTGTACTTGGCGATCCCGCCGCGCCCCGAGTCGACCTCGACGAGGTCGGTCTGCGCTCGCGTCGGGCCCTGCTCGCGGCGCAGGCCGGTGACCCAGGCATCGGCGCCTGCGAGCGCGCGCTCGAGCGCCGCGACCTTGTCGGCGCCGCAGCAGTGGTCCGGGCCGGTCCAGACGCCCGCCGCCGCGCTCGCGTCCTCGACCTCGATCCGCACGCCGAAGCGCTGCTCGAACGCGCGCCACGTCGCGAGCGTCTCTTCGAACAGGACGCCCGTGTCGATCGTCACGACTGCAGCGTGCGGGGCGATCTCGAGCAGCTCGTCGAGGATCACCGACTCCTCCTTCTGAAAGGAGCACAAAAAGACGAGCCGCTCGTGGGCGGCCGCCCGTTGCAGGGTCTCGGTCAGAGACCCCGCGAGGGTCTCTACACCGCGCACTCGCCCTCGCCCCGCACGACCTGGAACGGAACGTCCTTCGTCCAGTCGATGAACGTGTTCATCGACTCCAGGCCGAACTCCACGGGCATGGCGAGGTCGCGGACCTTGTCCTCGAACCCCTTCGCACCGACGCGCCCGGCGAAGTCGTTGAAGACCTCGCCCTCCTGGCGCTCGGCCTCGTACCAGCGCAGCCAGCGCTCGATCGCGTCCGGGATCCGCTTGGCCGGCAGGCGCACCTTCAGTCGCTGGCCGTAGACGATCTCGCCGCCGTCGAAGTTGCCGGCGATGTGCGCCACGTACGCCGGGATCGTGTGCTCGCCGACCTTGATCGACGCGCCGTAGAAGCCGATGTTCGCGATGTGGTGCTGGCTGCAGCCGTTCGGGCAGCCGCTCATCTTCACGTGGATCGCGCGCGTCAGCGGGTCCGTGATCTCCATCTCCTCGAGGCGCTCCTGCACGGCGCGGTTGAGACCCATCGAGGAGGTGATGCCGAGCTTGCACGAGTCGGTGCCCGGGCACGAGACGACATCGGTGATCTTGTCGGGACCGGGTTTGCCGAGGCCGAGCTTCGAGAGCTCCTGCCAGACCTCGTAGATGGTCTCGTCGCGGACCCAGCGCAGCAGCAGGTTCTGGTGCACCGTCGTGCGCATGTAGCCGCCCGAGTACGTGCGCATGATGTCGGCGATCCCGCGGAACTGCTCGGGCGACAGGTCGCCGCGCGTGACCCTGATGTGGATGGTGCTGAAGCCCTCCTGCTTCTGGGGCGCGACGTTGTCGGCGACGAAGCGCTCGAATGCCGACGCGTCGCCATTGGGGCTGGCGTAGGTCTCGGGCACCGGCGGCGCGGAGGCCTCCTCGTCGTCGCGCCAGCTCAGGCCGGCGACGTCGAAGTCGCGCTCGGCGACCCAGTCGCCCTCGAGCTCCTGCTCGACCATGTCGCGGAAGGCGTCGATGCCGATCTTGTCGATCAGCACCTTGATCCGCGCGCGGGCGCGGTTGACGCGCAGGAACTCCTGGCGATCGAAGATGCGAAAGCACGCCTCGGCGATCTTCAGGTACTCGCCGTCGTCGAGGCCGACGAAGTCGTAGAGCGTCGGCGCGACGCGCGGCATGATCGACGTGCCGCCGCCGACGCGAACCTCGCAGCCGCGCTGGCCGTCCTCGCTGCACCTCGCGATGAACGCGATGTCGTGGATGCCGGTCAGCGCGCGGTCATCCGGCGCCCCGTTGAAGGCGGTCTTGATCTTGCGCGGCATGAGCTGGGTCGTCGGGTGGCGCACGAAGTAGCGCACGTACGCGCCCGCGTAGGGGGTCATGTCGAACGGCTCGTCGTCGCAGACGCCGGCCCATGGATCGCCCGTGACGTTGCGCACGGTGTTGCCGCAGCCCTCGCGTGAGGACAGGCCCGAGTCCGACAGCTCGCGGATCGCCTTGGCCGCGTCGGGCAGCGGGACGTGATGCAGCTGGATGTTCTGGCGCGTCGTGATGTGGCCCTTGTTCAGCGGCACGTACTTCTCGACGACGTCGGCGAAGGCGTCCATCTGCTCCGGCGTGATCCCGCCGAACGGGAGCTTGACGCGGATCATCTGCACGTCGGGCTGGCGCTGACCGTAGACGCCCTGCTTCAGGCGGAAGCCGATGAACTCGTTCTCCTCGATGTCCCCGCGCAGGTAGCGCTTCGACTCGGTGTCGAAGTCGTCGAACTCGCGCTCGAGGATCGGGATGACGTGTCCGGGAACGTCCTCCCGAACTTCGGGGTTCTCGAGGGTCCCTTTCCGGCCGAGGGTCGTGCTGGGCTCCATGGGCGTTCAGTTGCTCCGTGATGGCGTACAGGGAGATCCCCGTGGCGTGCAGGGCGGGGTTCACTATACAGGTGATTACCGGTCTGGTTTACCCCCAATTGGGTCCAGTATTCGCCCGCGCGCGGCTGCGGGGGCGCAAGGGGCGCGCCGCCGGCCGCCATCCTCCATATTGTTCGGGGTGATGACCGGACGCGCCGACGCCGCATCTGCCGAGGCCGGGCCCGCCGACGCAGCGTTCGCGGTCGACTGGCTGAACCTGTGCAGGCGAGCCGCCGCCCGGGCCCGTAGCGCGCTGGGGCGCTATCCCCTGTACGCGGACCGCGCGGTCAGCGCCGGGATCGGGATCGGCGGCGACCTCGCGCTCGTCATCGATCGCGTCGCCGAGGACGCCGTCTTCTACGAGCTCGAGGCGCTCGACGTGCCGCTGACCGCGATCTCCGAAGAGCGCGGCGAGGTGCGCATCGGCGGCGGCGGGCCCGCGCTCGTCGTGATCGACCCGATCGACGGCTCGCGCAACGCCAAGCGCGGCCTCGAGCTCTTCGCGCTGTCGATCGCGGTGGCGACCGGCCCGACGATGGGCGATGTCGAGTTCGGCTACGTGCACGACTTCAACCGCGACGAGGACTGGTGGGCGTACCGCGGCGAGGACGCCTACCTCGAGGGCCAGCTCCTACCGCCGCTGCGCGAGCACGATGAGCTCGAGCTCGTCGGGCTCGAGACGGTGCATCCGCGGCTCGTCGCCGACCATGCCGAGGCGATCGCCGCGACCGGCATCGTGCGCCTGCGGGCCATCGGCTCGATCGCCCTGTCGCTCTGCTACGTCGCGGCCGGGCGCCTGGACGGGCTCGTGAGTCTCGGCGCGACGCGCTCCGTGGATTGCGCGGCGGGGCAGCTCATCGTGCGCGAGGCGGGCGGCGTCGTGGGCTTCCCCGAGGCCGGCGCCGATTCGCTGCGCGCGAGCCTCGACGTGACGATGCGCTCGCGCGTCGTGGCGGCCGCGGGGCCGGCGCAGCTCAAGCGCCTGCTGCCTGTCGGCGCTCCTTAGCCCTCCGCCCCGGCGGGATCCGATCGACACCCAGATCCTCCTGATCTCGACCGACCGCGCGGCCGAGCTCGAGCACTCGCTGCCGGCCGCGCTCGCCCAGCCGGACGCCGAGGTCACGGTCATCGACAACGCCTCGAGCGACGCGACCGGCGAGCTCGCGCGCCGCCACGGCGCGCGCCACCTGCGCCTGGCTGAGCGCGCGAGCTGGGCCGCCGCGAACAACGCCGGGATCGACGCGACGCGGGGACCAGCGGTCCTGCTGCTCAACGCCGACTGCTTCCTGCAGCCGGACTTCCTCGCGGCGGCCTGTCCGCGGCTGGAGGAGGACCGCGCAGGGTCCGTGACGCCGAAGCTCCTGCGCACGCTCGGTCCGCTGCCCGAGCAGCGCCTCGAGGAGATCGACTGCGTCGGGATGTCGCTCGACCGCAGGCGCAAGAACGGGCTTGCGGGCCACGGCGCGCCAGCCGGCGCGTATGACGTTCCCGGCGAGGTCATCGGGCCCGACGGCGCCGCCGCGCTGTACCGCCGCGAGACGCTCGACGACTGCCGCCTCGGCGGCGCGGTGCTCGACGAGGCCTTCGAGAAGTGGGCCTCGGACGTCGATCTCGCGTGGCGCGCCTGGACGCTCGGCTGGCGGTCGGTCTACGAGCCGCGGGCGGTGGGCTACCACGTGCGCTCCTACAGCCCGTCGACGCGCGCGAACGTCCCCGAGCGCGATCGCCGCGTCCAGTTTCGCAACCGCTACCTCATGATGGCCAAGAACGACACGGCCGCGCTGGCGCGCGATCTGCACCGGGTCGCGTTCTACGAGCTGCAGGCGCTCGGCTTTGCGCTGCTGCGCGAGCGCTTCCTGCTTGGCGGGTACGCCGACGTGCTGCGACTCGCGCCGCGGGCGCGGCGCATGCGCCGCGAGCTGCGCG
>JALZJA010000587.1 GCA_030860005.1 Actinomycetota bacterium | reverse complement strand
GTCGGCCGGGTGCACGTCTCGAACGTCCTGCCGCTGAGCGACTTTCACGCGAAGGAGTGCATCGCCCAGACCGGCGTCACCGGCCGCGCGCTGCAGCAGCTCACGCCGATCGTCCGGGGCCTCGCGCAGCTCTTCGTCGACTACGACATGGTGCTCGCCGAGATCAACCCGCTGTGCGAGATGGCCGATGGATCGTTCGTCGCGCTCGACGCGCACATGGACATGGAGAGCGAGGCCCGCGGGCGCCACACGGAGCTCTTGGCCGACCTCGGCGTGGAGACAGACGAGACGCGCCTGGCCCGCGAGCCCACGCCCTTCGAGCTCGCCGGGGAAGAGGTCGACGGCGCCGACCACCGCGGCGTCGCCGGCAACGTCACCGAGTTCGACGGCAACATCGGCCTCGTCATCGGCGCCGGCGGGGGCTCGCTGACGCTCTTCGACGCGGTTCGCGCGCACGGCGGCGAGCCGGCGAACTACTGCGAGATCGGCGGCAACCCATCCGTCGCGAAGGGATGCGGGCTCGCGAAGCTCGTGCTCCAAAAGCCCGGCGTCGACAAGATCGCCGTGATGATGTCGATCGTCTCCAACACGCGCGTGGACATCGTCGCGCGCGGTGTCATCAAGGCGTGCCTGGAGCTCGACATGGACCCGGCCGAGAAGATCGCGATCTTCCGTGTCCCGGGCGCGTGGGAGGAAGAGGGCTACAAGATCCTCGAGAAGTACGGCATCGAATACGCCGATCGATCCGTGTCGATGCACGAGGCGGCACGGCGCGCGGTCGAGAGCATCAAAGGGCCTGCCGACGCGGCAAAGGACGCATCGTGAGCATCCTCCTCGGCGCAAACACGACCTTCATCGTCCAGGGCATCACGGGTCGCGAAGCCGTGAACCTGACCCGCGAGTGCCTGGACTACGGCACCGGCGCAAAGATCGTCGGCGGTGTCACGCCCGGCCGCAAGGGGCGCCACGTCCACGGCGTGCCGGTCTTCGACACGGTCGCCCAGGCCGTCGAGGCGCACGGGGGGCCGATCGACGGCTCGGTGGTCACCGTCCCCCCCGTGTTCACCAAGGACGCGGTCTTCGAGGCGATCGAGAACGCCATCAAGCTCATCGTCATCGTCACCGAGCGCATCCCGCGACGCGACGTCGCCCAGATGGCCGAGCTCGCCGATGCGCGCGGCGCGCGCATCATCGGACCGAACTGCCTCGGGATCATCGTTCCCGACGTCATCAAGATGGGCGGCATCGGCGGCCCCGCGAGGAACGCCGAGCAGGCCTACTCGCCGGGCCCGATCGGCGTCCTCAGCCGCTCAGGCGGCATGACGACGGAGATGTCCTCGACGCTCAGCGCCGCCGGCCTCGGGCAGTCGACCGCGATCTCGATCGGCGGCGACCCGATCATCGGCTCGACGTACGCCGAGCTCATGCCGCTCTTCGAGGCGGATACGCAGACGGAGGGGATCGTCATCTACTCCGAGCCCGGAGGCCGGAT
This sequence comes from Actinomycetota bacterium, assembly GCA_030860005.1. GTDB lineage: Bacteria > Actinomycetota > Thermoleophilia > Solirubrobacterales > Solirubrobacteraceae > CADCVQ01. The sequence goes on along the minus strand of JALZJA010000587.1, from coordinate 2,932 downwards.
GGAGGCCGAGCTTGCGGCGTGGGTGACCGAGCGCAACTGCCGTATGCCGATCGTCGCGTTCATGGCGGGACGCTTCATGGACGAGATGCCCGGCATGAGCTTCGGCCACGCCGGCACGATCGTCGAGGGCAAGGAGGACACCGCGGCGGAGAAGATCGCGCGCCTCGCCGACGCGGGCATCACCGTTGCCGAGGAGATCTCCGAGATCCCGGACATCATGAAGGACAAGCTGCCCTCCGGTGTCCAGCACATGCAACCTCCGGGACTTGGGATCCCGGCCTGGACGAAAGGAGGAGGCACGGCATGAGGACCGACGGGATCTTCATCGGGATCGAGGTCGACGATGAGGCCGCGGAGCGCGAGCCCGAGCTCGCCGGCCACCTGGCGCAGGTCTGCCCCGTCGACATCTACCGCGAGCCCAGCCACGGAGTCGTCGAGATCGTGGACGAGCACGTCGACGAGTGCGTCTTGTGCAAGCTGTGCCTGGACATCGCGCATCTCGACGTCGACGGCGACGCGGTGCGCGTCATCAAGCTCTACGAGGACGGCACGGCGCTGGAGTAGTCAGACGAGCGCGGCGACCCGGGCGCCGCCGCGGAGCGCGGCCCGGCCTGGCGAATGAGGACGACCATCAGGGCGTTGACGACGGCGGGGTCGAACTGGCTGCCCGACCGCGCGAGCAGGCGGCGCGTCGCCTCGGCCTCGGGTAGCGCGTCGCGGTAGGGCCGGTCGGTCGTCATCGCGCTGTAGGCGTCGGCGACGCCGACGATCCGGCTCGCCAGCGGGATGTCCGCGTTGCACTTGCAGTCGGGGTAGCCGTGGCCGTCAAACCACTCGTGCGAGGAGCGCACGACCTCTCCGACCTCGCTCAGTCCGCCGCCGACGCGGTCGAGGATCTGCTGGCCGACGAGCGTGTGCGTGCGCACGATGTCCCACTCCGAATCGTCCAGCGGGCCCGGCTTGTTGATGATGTGCTTCGGGATCGCGATCTTGCCGACGTCGTGCAGGAGCGCGCCGAGCTCGACGAGACGCAGCCCGTCCTCGTCGAGCTTGAGCTCGCGGGCGACGCTGACCGCGATCCTCACGACCCCCTGGCTGTGGGCGCCGGTGTAGGCATCGTCATCGCCGATGACGTCGCCCAGCAGGAGCGCGGTGTTGCGGTAGGCGCTGCTTCAGCTCGATCGCCTGATCGATGCGGGCGCGGCGCTCGCGCGCGAAGGATGTCAGCAGCGCAGCGAGCGGCAACACGAAGCAGGAAGGCATAGGGCTCCTCGTAGGCGGCGAGCGCAGCCAGCAGGCCCAGCGGCGAGAGCAGCAGGTCGGTGAGCCAGATCGGGCGCATGACGCGTAGCTGGAGCTTTGGAGCGACGCCCAGGCTGATGCGCTCGCTGATGGCGCTGACGACGTAGTCGAGCAGGAACTGCGCAGCGATCGCGAGCAGGTAGATCGGAACGTCGTTGACGCTCGGGGCACCGACATCCGCGAGTACGAAGACGAGCGCCGGGCCCATGGCGTGCCAGGCATGACCGGGACCGGTCAGGATGCGGCTCGGATACAGCCGCCCTGCCACGATGTCGGGCACCCGCCCGAGCGTCATGCCGATCGCGACGAGAACCGGGACCCACGCCGGTGAGACGACGAAGAGCATGGCGACGAGGACGATCTGGGTCGGGTCCGTGAAGCCCGAGCCGGCGTTGAACTCGACGCGCGAGAACAGCGCGAGGGCGAGCGTGAGCGCGAGCGCCTCGCCCACATCCGGCCCGGCTGCAGGGTCGAACCCGACGATCATGGCGACCGAGGCGAGCACGAACGTTCCCGATCGCAGGCCGTGCGCGACCAGGTCGCGATGGTTCGGACGGCTTCGCCGGCGAGCGGATGCGGCTGCCAGCAGCCGCTCCTCCCCGGCCGACATGGAGCGCTCGCTCGCACCGCTCGGATGTCGCGCGATTGCCGCCAGGTGCTGCAGCGCGATACCCACGCTCGCAGATATCGGCAGCTTGGCGCTGCTCCTCAAGCTCGCGGGCGTAGCTGCCGATACTGCGCGCGGCGCGGGAGGGCGTCCCCGTCAACGCCGGAGGAAGGGAAGCCCATGTCAGCATCGAAGCGTCGGCACCTGTTGTGTGCCGCTACCGCGACCGTCGCCGCACTCGCTGCATCCGCTGTGCCCGCGTCTGCGGGCCAGCTCGTCGAATCGGCCGCGCCATGCGCCGGCCAGGCGCTCGAACAACCATTCACGCCCTGGCTCGACCCGGCCTCGTACACCCTGGCGCCCGACGGAACGATGGAGAACGGCGCGCCATCGTGGTCGCTCCAGGGCGGCGCCGGGCTCACGAACGGAAACGAGCCGTTCTACGTTCACGCACCCGGTGAGACGGCGTCGCTGGCGTTGCCCAGCGGCAGTCGCGCGACCAGCGGCGCGATGTGCGTCGCCGTCGAGCACCCGACGTTGCGCTTCTTCGCCAAGCGCACGGGCGGGTCGGCACTCGGCACGTTGCGCGTCGACGTGCTGTACGAAGACGTTGCCGGCTCGACACGGTCGCTTTCCATCGGGACCGTGATGAACAGCGGTCGCTGGGCCCCCTCGGCGCCGTTGCCGGTCACCGCCAACCTGCGAGCACTCCTGTCCGGCGGAGAGACGGCGGTCGCGTTTCGCTTCGTGCCGCAGGCCAGCAGCTGGTCGATCGACGACGTCTACGTCGATCCGTTCCGCAACAACTGACCGACGAGACGACAACCGTCAGCGCCGCGCCCTGCGCGTGCGCTGACGTTCCTCCTGCTTTTCGACCACGTGGACGATGAGCTTCATGATCTCGCCGACCCCGCTCGCCTTCGCCTGACCGTACGTGAAGGCCTCGCGCCAGTCGGCGATGTGCGCCTCCCTGGCCATGACGTTGAAGAACGAGCGCGGCATCTCGACGCGCACGCGCGCGTC
>JALZJA010000575.1 GCA_030860005.1 Actinomycetota bacterium | reverse complement strand
ACGCTCGCGCTTGCCGGGCGGGCGGCGCGCGCGCGTCACGCCGCCGCCGATTCGAGCATGCGCGTCAGCGCCGGGACATCGAGCGCCGGGTCCTCGCGGTCAAGCAGCTTCAGCGCCGCACGGCGCCCGCCGAGCGCCCGCAATCCACGCGCGCCGTGTTCGGCGGCGAAGTCCGCCAGCGCGCTCGCGCGCCGGGCCGCGAGCCGGCGCGCCGGGACATCGAGCCGACCGCGGTGATCGTCGAGCGCTTGGACGAGCTCGTCGATTCCCTGCGTCGGCGCATGCGACGACACCGCGACGACGCGCGTCTCGCGCTCGCCGAGCGAGCGCAACGCCGCGTTGAGGTCGCGCTGCGAGCGGATCGCCACGTTCCCGAGGTCGGCTTTGGTTACGACGAGCACGTCTGGAATCTCCATGATCCCCGACTTCAAAAACTGCAGGACGTCGCCGGAGCCGGGCTGGACCACGACGGCCACGGTATCGGCGACCTCGGCAACCTCGGTCTCCGACTGGCCGACGCCGACCGTTTCGATGACGACGACGTCGAAGGCGGCAGCCAGCGCGTGCGCCGCGGCGCGCGTCGCCGGAGCAAGGCCGCCGAGCCGTCCGCCCGCGGCCATCGAGCGCACGAACACGCCCCTGTCGGAGGAGTCCACGACGATCCGCGCCCGGTCACCGAGCAGCGCGCCGCCCGAGCGCTTGGATGACGGGTCGACGGCGAGGACGGCGACCGACCGGTCGTCCGCGCGCCACGTCCGGATGAGCTCGGCCAGCAGGGACGACTTGCCGCCGCCGGGCGGGCCGGTCACGCCGACGACATGCGCCGGAGCCTCGCCGCCGAGCGCGGCGGGGGACACGCCTTCCATCAGCGCCACGATCTCGTCGCGGTGCGCGGGCGAGCTGCTCTCGGCGAGGTTGAGGACGGCGGGAGCCGCGCTCAGGTCACCCTCGCGCAGCCGCCTGCCGAGCTCTTCGCCGCCGTCGGACATCGGGCCCAGACGCTACTTGGCCCGATCGCTCAGCCGTCGGCCAGGGCGAGGAGCTTCGTGACCGTGTTCCAGTTCCGGGCGGTCGCCGTCACGCCCAGCCGCCTGTCGGTCAGCGCCGCCGCCAGCTTCGAGCGCTGGATGCCGTCGGGGTGCCACGCGTAGATCTCGCGGCCGCTGACGACGAACCGCTCCGGCGCGACGTCGAGGTCGGCGAGCTCGCGCACGCGCTCGGGGCTGGGCTCGGCGGACAGGAACGTCACCTGGTAGCGCTTCGTGTCGGCGGCCACCTCGCCGAAGGGGTCACGCGCGACGACGTCGGCGAGCTCGTCGCGCGTGCGCACGACGACCCGCGGGTCGACGCCCAGCTTCGCCTCGATCTGCTGCTCGAGCTCGCGCTCGAGCCGCTCATCCGGCAGATCGCTCGTGAGCACGACGTTGCCGCTGTGCAGGTAGGTCCGGACGTCCTCGTAGCCGAGGCTCGTCAGCAGGTCGCGCAGCTCGCTCATCGCGACCCGCCGGCGCGAGCCCAGGTTGATGCCTCGAAGCAGCGCGATCCGGCGAGGCATCGCCCCTCAGGCGCTCGCCGCGCCGACCCCGTGGCGCTCGGCCACGAGCGCGACGAGGTCGCGCATGATGCTGGTGAGGTCGAAGTCCTTCGGGGTGTAGACGGCGGCGACGCCGGCGGCCTTCAACGGCGCGACGTCGGCCTCGGGGATGATGCCGCCGACGATCACCGGCGCATCGACGCCGGCCTCCTCGAGGCTGCGCACGATGTCCGGGATGAGCTCACGGTGCGATCCCGACAGGATCGACAGGCCGATGACGTGGACGCCCTCCTGCAGCGCGCTCGTGACGATCTGTGACGGGGTCAGGCGGATTCCCTCGTAGACGACCTCCATGCCGACGTCGCGCGCGCGCACGGCGATCTGCTCGGCGCCGTTTGAGTGCCCGTCCAGCCCGGGCTTGCCGACGAGCACCTTGATCCGGCGACCCAGCGCCTCGCCGACCCGCGCGACCTCGTCGCGCAGCTCCTCGAGCGCCGGTCCGGTCTCGGCGACCGGACCGGCG
>JALZJA010000580.1 GCA_030860005.1 Actinomycetota bacterium | reverse complement strand
ACCTTGTTCCCGATGTGGCGGCGAATTCGGTGCGACATGGGTTTCCCTTCTGGGGGGTAGCGATTGGGAGCGGCTTGACCGGCCTTCTCAACTTCGAAGTGAGGTATTAGCCGCGGGGGCGTTCTCGGACCGTTCCGCGAGCGTTCGATCAGCAAGCGCCGGGGTGGGATCCCACCGCAATCTCGTGGGCAGGCCCTGGCTAGCCGCCGGTCAGCTCGAAGGCGCCGATGTCGGGGTCCGCGCGCCGGCGGCCGCGCTGGTCGCGCTGGTCGCGCTGGGGCGCGGTCTCCTCGCCCGCCGTGATCAGCCGGCCGGCTCGATGTTCTGGTTCATCCGGAACAGGTTTTCGGGATCGTAGTGGCGCTTGACCTCGGCCAGCCGGTCGTAGTTGCCGCCGTAGTTGTCACGGATCCGATCCTGGTCGTCGCCGGCCATGAAGTTGACGTAGCCGCCCTCCTCGGAGTGCGGATGGATGGCCTCCCAATAGTCGCGGACCCACGTGGTGTTGCGCTCGTTGTCCAGCGCGTCGGGCCACATGCCCGCGATCACGCAGGCAAAGTTGGCCTCGCGGTAGGCGAAGGCGGTCGCGTCGCTGGCCACCCGGTGGCAGGCGCCGTTGATCGGATAGACGTGCATCGTCGACTGCACGCACGGCACCCTGGGGCCGTGCTCGACGTGGGCCGCGATCGCCTCGTCGGTCAGCTCGCGGACGAAGTCGGCCTTCCAGTAGTGCTGAAGCCCGGGTGGAAGCAAGGCGTCGAAGGCGCTGTTCAGGGCCGGGTAGGGCATCGGACCGACGTGCTGGGCCACCACGGGCGCGGCCTCCAGGAGCGGAGCGACGGCTCGCGGGCCGTCGGCCGGCGGCCCTGTCCAGCAGGCGATGATCGCGCACATCGTCTCGCCGTGGCGATCCTCGGGGATGAACGGCAACGGCGGAGCGATCTGGAAGGCGAAGAAGGCGCCGAGCTGCTCGGGGGCATCGGCGATGAAGTCGCGATAGAAGCGCAGAACGTCGCCGGAGTGTTCGACCGGGTAGAAGATCGGGCCGCCGTAGATCTCGCCCACCGGGTGCAGCCGGTACTCCAGCGAGGTGACGACGCCGAAGTTGCCCCCGCCACCGCGCAGAGCCCAGAAGAGGTCGGGATTGCGCTCTTCGCTGGCGGTCACCAGCTGCCCGTCGGCACCGACCACGTCGGCCGATATGAGGTTGTCACAGGACAGGCCGTGTGCCCGCGCGAGATGCCCCATGCCGCCGCCGAGCGTGAGGCCCGCGACGCCCGTCGTCGAGATGATGCCACCGGTCGTCGCGAGGCCGAACGCGTGCGTGGCGTGGTCCAGGTCGGCCCAGGTGCAACCGCCCTCGGCGCGCGCCGTGCGAGCCTGCGGATCGACGCGGACCCCCCGCATCCCGGAGAGGTCGCACACCACTCCGCCGTCGTTGGTGCCAAAGCCGGGCACGCTGTGGCTGCCGCCGCGCACCGAGAGGTCGACCGCCTCCTTCCGGGCCACCTCGACGGCCGCGATCACGTCGGCGACGTCGACGCAACGGATGATCGCGGCCGGCCGGCGGTCGATCATCGCGTTGTAAACGGTGCGGGCCTCGTCGTAGCCCTTGTCGCCCGGCAGGACCAGCGCACCGCGCAGTCTGCCTCGCAGCTGCTCGACTGCCTCGGCCGAGAGGCCCTCGGTGGCCGTTGTCATGTCGATCGTCATCTCGTCTCCTTGCTCGTGCCCCGGATGGTCGGCGAAGCGAATCGCCGGGCCAGGTATAGGCGGACGAGCGTTCTGGAACCGTTCCGTCAGCGTTCCGGCAGAGGCGTGCCGCAACGCAAGCGCTCGAGCCTCGCTGCGGCGCGCCGCTCGAGCACGCTTGCGCCCTGGCTGTGGGCGATGCTCAGCGCGCGGGCAAAGTGCCGCTCGGCCTCCGCCCGGTCCCCTGACTCGGCGAGTACGACCTCGCCCGTCAATCCGTGCAGGTCCGCCTCCAGGACGCGCTGCCCGGTCGCTTCCACCACGTCGAGCGCCTCCACGAGCGCGGCCCGCGCGAGCTCGAGTCGCCCCTCTGCGACGCACACGCCCGCGAGCAGCCGCAGCGTCCAGGGCATGTAGAGCAGCTGGCCGCTGCGACGGTAGACGTCCAGGCCGTCCCTGATCATCGCGATCCCCTCCCCGGCCCTCCCGTCATGCACGATTGTCCATCCGCGCAGGATGGTCCCCATCGGCTGCATGAAGCCCAGATGCTGCTCGTCGGCCAGCCCCGCCAGGCGCTCCGCCAGGGCCCGCGCCCGGCGGTCGTCGCCGCTGTCGATCGCGAGCCAGCTGGCGAAGTTGAGCGCGTAGGCCAGGCTGAGGGGATGCTCCAGGTGTTCTGCGAGGTGCAGCGCATCGCCGGCGCGCTGCGCGGCCTCCTCCGGACAGTCGAGGTGCCAGAGGGTGTAGGCCAGCCGGCTGAGGCAGATGATGCGGGGATCCTGGGCGAAGAGCACCAGGTGCGATCGGGTCCGCTCGGGCGCGTAGCCGACTATCGCCTGCTCGAGGTGATCGCGGGCCACCAGCAGCTCGCCGAGCCAGAACGCCGTGACGCCCAGCATGTAGTGGCCCTCGACCCGCACCATCTGATCGCCGCTCAGCTCCGCGAGTGCGATGAGCTGCCCGCCGAGCTCATGCGCCTTGTGCAACTCACCCCGCGTCAGGGCCGACAGCGCGACCCCGCGGATGACCGGCGCGGCCGGACGCTCGCCAAGCCGCTCGCACAGCTCCCAGGCACGGACGTAGGTCTCACTGACGTCTTGCGCGCCGTAGCCCCGGTGAACGGCCAGCGCACCGCCCAGGGCGGTGCGCAGCGCCAGCTCGCGCGCGTCGCGCCGTGCGTCCGGCGTCTCGGTGGCGAGGAGCTCGAGTGCCCGAGAGAGCAGGCCGACGGCCTCCTCGTTGGCGTAGACGTGCTGCGCGACCGTGGCCGCGCGAGCATAGAAGTCGATCGCACGCTCGATCCAGCCGGCGTACTCATAGTGGGCGGCGAGCTGGCCGCTGACGCTGTCGAGGTCCGCCCCGTGCAGGCGCTCCAAGGCTTGTGCGACACGGCGGTGCAGCATGCGCCGGCGCGCGGATCCCGTCCGCCTATAGGCCGCCTCGCGGAGCTTGTCGTGGCTGAAGTCGTAGGCATCGACGCCCCGCTCGCGCACGATCCGGCGTTGCCAGAGCTCATCGAGCGCTTCGACCACCTGCTCCTCGCTGCGCGAGCTGGCCTGCTCGAGCACCTCGAAGGTGAAGGCCCGGCCCACGGTCGCGGCAAGGCTGGCCAGCTCCTGTGCGACGGGCGAGAGCTGTGCGAGCCGCGCCTCGATCACCGAATGCGCCCGAGGTGGCAGCTGCCACCCACTCTCAGGCTCCCCTCGCGCCTGCCTGGCCGGCAGCTCGTCGGCGAGCCCCGCCCGCATCCACTCGACGACGAACAGCGGATTGCCCTCCGTCTCTCGGTACAGCAACTCTTCCTGCGCACCTTCCAGCTCCCTTCCGGACACCGTACCCGCCAGCACCGCCGTGTCGGCGCGGCTCAGCGGCGCCAGCTCCAGCTCTGTCAGCTGCCCGCTTGCCCGCGTCTCCAGCAGCAGCGACTGGAGCCGGTGCCCAGGGCCGATCTCCTCGGACCGCGCGGTCGCCACCACGAGCAATGCGGCGCCTGGCCTGGAGCTCAGGAGATAGTGCAGCCAGCCGATCGTCTCGAGGTCGCACCACTGCAGGTCGTCGATGACGAGCAGCAGCGGCCGTCCCTCGGCGAGAACCGCGTGCGAGAGGGCGTCCAGCAGGCGGGCCCGCTGCCAATCGTCGCTCAGGGGCGGCGCCGCAGGAAGCTCGCTTCGCTCGGCGTGCAACTCGGGTAGGAGTCTCGCGAGCTCGGCCAGCCAGGGATCGCCCAGCCGCCGCAACCCGGGCGCGATCGCGGCACCACGCAGCACCTCGACGACCGGGGCGTACGCCAGACCTCCCGCAGCCGAGTAGCAGCGACTGGCCGCCGTCACGAAGCCCTGCCCTGCGGCCCAGTCTCGAAGCTCCTCTCCGAGCCGGGACTTGCCCACTCCGGCCTCGCCCGTGATCACGGCCAGCCGGCTCTGGCCCTCGATCGCGTCCCGCCACGCGCGGCGTAGCGCGCCCCACTCAGCGCTGCGCCCCACCAGCGGCGACCCGACCCCGCGGAGATTGTCCGTCCGTTCGGGCACAGTAGCCGCCTCGGATTCCAGGAGCCGCTCGTACGCATCCCGAGTGGCGGCACTCGGCGCGATCCCCACTTCCCGCGCAAGCGCGGTGGCGCAACCGTGGTACACGCGCAGCGCTGCCGCGCGATCCCCGCTCAGCGCGCAGAGCCTCATCAGGCGCTGGCAGGCGGACTCGTTGACGGGATCATGATCGAGCAGGCGTCGCGCCCAGGGAATGGCGCCGCGGTAGTCACGCTCGACCTCCAGGAGTTCGGCGAGCCACTCTGCCGCGCGCAGAAACGCCGCCCGCAGGCGCTCACGCTCGGGCACGATCCAATCGTCGTAGCAACCGGGAAGCAGGTCGCCGGCATACAGGGCGACAGCCTCCTCGACAAGCGGGCGAACGTCGCCCAACCCGCCGGCCTTGCGCGCTTGCTCAGCGCGTGCCGTCAAGTGGTCGAACGCGACCACGTCGAGCCATACGGAGCCATCTGCTCGCCAGCGCACCGACGTTCCGTTGGCGTCCAGGAAGCGGTCGGCTTGAGGAAGAGCGCGGCGAAGGAGATGTAGGGCCTGGCGCAGATTGGTGCGCGACTGCGCTTCCTGGGAGTCCGGCCAGAACATGAACGCAAGGCGCTCTCGAGGCTGCGGTGCGTGGCTGTGCAGAAGCAGGTAGCCCAGCAGGGACTGCAGGCGCGGGGCATCGACATTGGTGATGAGACGGTCGTCGACCGAGATCCTCAAGCCGTCGAGCAGCCGAATGTGCAGCCTGGGTGCCGATGTCGGAGACGCCACCGCGTCCATGGTGCCATCCTGGCACGCCCCCGGCCATACGGCGAAACTTCTCGGCCGACCACGCCACCCGGCGTCAGCGGATCAGTATGTCCTGGTCGAGCGAGTCGAATCCGTACTTGATGCGGAACTGCTGTTGGATCGACAGCACGTGATCGATGTGGTGCTCGAAGTTGCCGATCTCCCCCGGTTGCGTGTAGGCGCGGTTGACCGAGGCGAAGAACCACTCGCTCGCGGTGCAGCGGCCGTCGGTGGCTCCCCTCACGGGGACGTCGGCGCCCTGTACCTGCGGGAAGGCGGGCGCGGTCCACCCGTCGCACGCGGCAACGTCGTCGGAGAGCACGCCGTCCATGTGCCGGTAGAGATTGCCGCCCTTGCGCGAGCCGAAGCACTCGGTGGTGATGGCGCAGCCGGTGATCACCACGCGACGGGGGCCCGGTACGCCGCTTGACGTCGGCACGCCTCCGTCGGGCAGCGTCCCGCTCGCCGCCGTGAGGCTGTCGCTGAAGCCGCCGCAGAAGCTGCAGTCGACGGCGACGAACATTCGCGTGGAGGGCTCAAAGCGGGCGAGCTCATCCCCGAGCTCGCAATCGTCGAGGAACCCGTCCTCACCTGAGGACCCGGCCTCGCCGGAGCTCTCCTTGAGCGCCGCGTACGAGCCCACCACGCGGGTCGGCGGACACGCCGACGCGCCGATCGCCGACAGCAGGCCGCTCGAAGCGTTGCCGTGGCTGCTCAGGAAGAAGAAGAGCTGTGAGTCATCGTGCTCTTTGGCCTCC
>JALZJA010000530.1 GCA_030860005.1 Actinomycetota bacterium | reverse complement strand
GGGCGCACGATGGACTGGATCGACGACGCGATCGCCCACGGCGAGCGCGGCTACATCTGCGTCGCCGCGACACACACGGTCATGGTCTGCGACGAGGATCCCGAGCTGCGCGAGGCCGTGCTGAACTCGTCGCTGACGGTCCCCGACGGACAGCCGCTCGTGTGGGCGATGAACGCTCTGGGCGGCGATCTCTCACAGCGTGTCTACGGGCCCGAGCTGATGGCTCGCTACTGCGAGCGCGCCGCGGATTCGCGCGTGAAGATGTACCTCTACGGCGGCCGCAACCAGGGCGCGCTCGTGCAGCTAGCGCTCAACCTGCGCCAGCGCTACCCCGGCGTGAAGATCGTCGGCGGCTACTCCCCGCCCTTCCGCGACATGACGCAGGAGGAGGACGACGCGATCATCAAGGAGATCAACCGCTCGCGAGCTGACGTCGTCTGGGTCGGCGTGGGCGCGCCGAAGCAGGAGAAGTGGATGGCGGCGATGCGTGGCCGCCTCGACGCTCCCGTGATGATCGGCGTCGGCGCGGCATTCGACTTCCACGCCGGGCTCGTGCCGCAGGCGCCGAACTGGATGCAGTCAGCCGGGCTCGAGTGGCTCTTCCGGCTCGCGCACGAGCCGCGCCGGCTGTGGCGGCGTTACGCGCGCTACAACCCGCGCTTCGTCACCGGCTTCGCGCGTCAGTACCTGCGCCACCGCGTGCGCGGGGCCGCCCCGGGCAGATAGATTCCCTGGCCTAGTGGCGCCTGACGTAGCCGTCATCGGACTTGGCCGGATCGGCCTTCCGCTGGCCATCTCCTTCGCCGACAAGGGTCTGCGCGTCCTCGGCATCGACAAGGACGCCGAGCGCCTGCAGGCGGTCCGCGACGCGCGGATGCCCTTCGACGAGCCGGGTGCGCAGCAGGCGCTGGAGCTCGTGAGCGCATCGGGCAGGCTCGAGGTGACGGGCCGCGTCGCCGACGCAGCCGCCGCCGAGCACATCGTGGTCACGCTCGGCACCCCGTCCTTCTCGCACGTGGAGATCGACATCTCGGACATTCGCTCGGCACTCGACGACCTGCTCGGCCACCTGCGCGACGGGCACACGATCGTCCTGCGCTCGACGATCGCCCCCGGCACGACCGACTTCGTCGCCGGCTACCTGACCAAGCACCGCGGCTTTCACATCGGCGCCGATGTGTTCGTCGCCCACGCGCCCGAGCGCATCGCCGCCGGACGCTTCTTCGAGGAGATCGGCACGCTGCCGTGCATCGTCGGCGGCGTCGGCGAGGAGTCCGGCGAGCGCGTCGGCGCACTGTTTGCGATCTTCGGCGCGCCGATCGTCCAGACGACGCCGGTGCAGGCCGAGCTCGCGAAGATCTGGACGAACATCCTGCGCTACGCGAACTTCGCGCTGCCCAACCTCCTCATGATGGATTGCGAGCAGCACGGCGCGAACGTCTTCGACGTCATCGACCTCATCAACCGGGACTACCCGCGCGGCGGTATCGCGCTGCCCGGGCTGACGGGCGGGACATGCCTGCGCAAGGACTTCGCGTTCTCCGAGGAGCGCTCGAACGCTCCCGGCATGCTGCTCGCGGTCTCGCGCGTGAACGAGTCCGTGCCGCTGTTCCTCGTCGAGGGCCTCAAGCGCCGGATCGGGCCGCTGACGGGGCGCAAGGTCGCGGTGCTCGGGCTCGCCTTCAAGGGCAACACCGACGACGAGCGCGATTCGCTGGCGCACAAGCTCGTGCGCCTGCTCGAGCGCGAGCTCGCCGACGTCGCGGTCCACGATCCGCGCGTCGCCACTCCGACACCGCCGTTCGAGGAGGCCGTGAGCGGCGCCGACGCGATCATGCTGGCCGCCAACCACGACGAGTTCTGCGGTCCCCGCGCGCTGCGCCAGATCACGGAGCTGGCGACAGCCGACGCGCTCGTCGTCGATCCATGGGACTGCTTCGGTGCGGCGCAGGTGTTCGCGTATGTCAGCGAGCTCAGCGCGCTGTCCGGCGGACGGGTCGCGCTGCCGTGAAACGCGTCCTCGTGACGGGCGGCGCCGGCACGATCGGCGCCGCGGTGGTGCGGCGCCTGCTGCGCGATCCCAGCTACGAGGTGCGCGTCTCCGACCAGCGGCACGCCCCGCAGTGGATGCGCGAGGGCTGCGAGGTTCACACCGGCGACCTGCGCGTGCTCGCGGACGCACGGGTCGCGTGCACGGGCTGCACGCACGTCGTCCACCTCGCCGCGATCGTCGGCGGGATCGCGAACTTCCACAGGCTCCCGCACACGCTGACCGCGGTGAACAGCGCGCTGTACGACGCGGTCATCCAGGCCGCGCTCGACCACGACGTCGAGCGCTTCGTCTACGTCTCGTCGTCGATGGTCTTCGAGCGCGCGACCGAGTTCCCGACGACCGAGGAGCACATCTGGGAGGTGCCGATGCCGCGCTCGGCATACGGCTTCTCAAAGCTCGCCGGCGAGGTGTGGTGCCGCGCCGCGCATGACGAGCACGGGCTGCCGTTCACGATTTGCAGGCCGTTCAACGCCTACGGCCCCGGCGAGATGCCCGACCACGAGCCCGGCATCGCCCACGCCGTGCCGGACTTCATCCGCAAGGCGCTGGCGGGCCAGCAGCCGCTCGAGATCTTCGGCTCGGGCGAGCAGACGCGGACGCTGACCCACGTCGACGACATCGCCGACGGCGTCGTCGCCGCGATGGATTCGCCCGCGGGCCTGCACGAGGACTTCAACATCTCGGCGTCAGACGAGCTGACCGTCGCCGAGATCGCCCGCATCGTGTGGGAGGTCTGCGGCCGGGATCCGGATGCGTTCGAGCTGAAGCACCTGCCGACGTTCACCGTCGACGTGCAGCGCCGCTGGCCGAGCATCGAGAAGGCGCGTCGGGTCCTGGGGTGGGAGGCGCAGACCGGGGTTCGCGAGGGAATCGCCGGTACGGCGCACTGGCTGCGCGAGCGGCTGGCGCTCAGCGCTGGGTGATGCGACGGAGGTGGCCTTCCGTCTGCTGCCGCGAGATCGCTGAGCCAGAGCGGCCGCGAAGTCATGGAGTCCGCGACCCCTCGAGCGCCTCGTACGTGAGCCGCAGGCCCTCGGCGATCGGCGTGTGCGCCTTCCAGTCGAGCACCGCGCGCGCTCGGCCGGTATCAAGGCAGGAGCGGTCGATCTCCCCCCGGCGGGCCGGCGCGAACTCGGGCTCCGGCGCGCCCGGGCCGTGGATGTCGCCGAGCAGACCGATGATCTCGAGCACGGAGGTCTCCACCTCCGTGCCGATGTTCACCACGCCCAGCTCGTCGCTGTCGCCCGCCGCGAGCAGCGCCTCGACGAGGTCGCCGACGTAGATGTAGTCGCGCGTCTGCGTGCCGTCGCCGTAGATCCGTGGCGGCATGCCGTCGCGCAGCCGCCCGCAGAAGATCGCGATGACGCCGGCCTCGCCATGCGGATCCTGGCGCGGCCCGTAGACGTTGCCGAAGCGCAGCGCGATCGTCGACATGCCGTAGAGCCGCGCGTAGAGGCCCAGGTAACGCTCGGCGCAGAACTTGCTCTGTCCGTACGCGGCCATCGGCAGCGGCGCGACGGTCTCGGGCGTCGGCAGCTCGTCCGTCTCGCCGTAGATCGCGCCCCCGGTCGAGGAGAACACCACGCGGGTGGTCCCCGCGGCGCGCGCGGCCTCCAGGACGTTGATCGTGCCCTCGACGTTCGTGCGAGCGTCGTGGCCGGGGTCCTGCAGGGAGAGGCGCACGTCGACCTGGGCGGCGAGGTGGAAGATCGCCTCGGGTTGGACTTCCGCGACGACCTGGGTCAGCGCCTCGCCGCCGCGGATGTCGAGGCGCTCGAGCACGGCGCCGCCCGCAAGCGCCTCCGCGAGGTTCTCCTCTCGGCCGCTCGAGAGGTCGTCGACGACGGTGACGCCATCGCCGCGGGCGAGCAGCGCGTCCACGAGATTGGAGCCGATGAAGCCGGCCCCGCCGGTCACAAGTGTCCGCATGCGCCGCGGAGTCTAATCACCCGATGTGGGGTAGATTCGAAGCAGCCACGAACAGGAGAGAGCTATGAACCTGCCCGGTAGGCATCGGCGGTCGAAGAAGGCGAAGGCCCTGGACACGCTCGCGGCGTTGGCGACGGCCTGGACGGAGACGAAGATCGTCAAGGGCGCCGGCAAGGGCGTGGCGAAGGGCGCCAAGGGCGTGGCCAAGGGCGCCGAGGGCGCCGGCAAGGGCGTGGCGTGGGGCGGCAAGGGCGCCGGCAAGGGCGTGGCGTGGGGCGGCAAGGGCGCCGGCAAGGGCGTGGCG
>JALZJA010000529.1 GCA_030860005.1 Actinomycetota bacterium | reverse complement strand
GGGACACGCTAACGGCATCAAAAAGCCAGCAAGCACGGGCAACCAGACGCCACAGGTGCCTGTCGTAATGAAGGGTCAGCGGTTCGAATCCGCTCGGCGGCTCTCGAAAGGCCAGTAAAATGGCGTTCTCGAAGCAGCTGGCCGACGCCGGCTCGACTCCCCAGCGCCTGGAGGCGACGGCGACGCTTGGTTTCGTTCCCGGCGAGGGCATCACCTTCTCGCGCATCGCCGTGCGCGGGCACGTCGAGGGGATTGACCAGGGCGCCTTCGCCGACGCCGCTCGCGCCGCCGACGAGGGTTGCCCGGGGTCGGGAGCCCAGAGAGGCAATGTGGACATCATTGTCGAGGCGACGCTCGCGAGCGGCTGACGCTCTACTAGGCGACGAACGTCGAGCGAAAGAGCACTGCGAGGTGGTCGGCCAGACGCCGGCGCGACCAGCGTCGATCGATGGTGAGCGCCTCGATCATGTCCGAGGAGATCAGCGCGAACAGCATGTCGCTGGCCGAGGCAACGGTCCAGGGCTCCGCGAGCCGGGTTTCGTCATGCAGGCGGCTGGCCAGCCGCCTGGTGCTCTGAAGCTGTCTTGCGATCATGCGACGGCGGTGCGCAGCGGCGTCGGAGTCTGCGTGGCGAATGCGTTCGACGGCCCGGTCGACCGCGAGTATCCGGGGGTGGTATCGAGCAAGGTGCTCGGCCCATCGATCTAGCGCGCTGACGGCATCCGGTGCCTCCCACACTGGACGGAGCGATTGCTCGAGGCCTTCGGCGGTCGCGACATGATCAAAGAGCTCGGCGATCAGGTCACTGCGTGAGGCGAAGTGCAGGTAGACCGCCGGTCGGCTCACCCCGGCGCGGGCGGCCACCGCCGAGATCGTCAGCGCCTCAAAGCCCCGCTCCTCGAGCATCTCGCGGGCCGCAGCGAGCAGCGCGGCACGTGTGCTTCGGCTGCGGGCGTTGGTCGGCTCAGTGATCGACCTCGGTGTCACTGCGTGGTCTCCTCGCTTGCGCTCATCAGCGCGCCTAACTTAACATGCTGTATAGTTCCAGGTACGCGAGAGGGCGCGGAGAATGTCCGATCACCCTCGCAGATCGAGAGGAGTTCGCGATGAACGGATCCATAGAAGATCGATTCGAGATCACAGAGATCCTGCACCGCCACCAGATCGCGATCGATCAACGCGACGGGGACGCATATGCGGCGCTGTTCGCCCCCGACGGTCGTTTCGAGAGCCCGTTCGCATCAGCCGTAGGGACAACCGGGATCAAGCAGATGACCCTTGTGGAGGGACCCCGTTCTTCGGTCCACTGACTGCGAGAGTCGAGTGGTCGTAGAGGCGGGCACGCTAGGTGACTGGTCGGACGGATCACCTGGCCGGGAGGCGAGCCCATGGGCGAGCCGAGCGGCGGGGTGATCCGTCCGCGCGCCTGGCCCGGTGGGGCGGTCATGCGGCCGTCGCGTGGGTGCAGTCGGCGGCGAAGGCGGCCGGCGTGCACATGCCCAGCGCGGAGTGCGGGCGCCGCGTGTTGTAGTCCTCGCGCCAGTCGGCGATGACCACGCGGGCTTCGGCCAGGCAGGCGAACTGCTCGACGTTCAAGAGCTCGTCGCGCACGCGGGCGTGGAAGGACTCCACGAACGGGTTCTGCCACGGCGCGCCGGGCTCAATGAACGCGGTCTCGGCCGCGCTGAAGCGACACCAGTCACGCAGCGCGTGCGAGGTCAGCTCGGGGCCGTTGTCGCAGCGCAGGAACCTGGGCGCCCGGCCACGCCGGGCGACCAGGGCCTGCAGCTCAGTCACGGTCTCATCGGCGCTGATCGACCGTGCGACGCCCATGATCAGCGCCTCGCGGGTGAACTCGTCGACGACGTTGACCAGGCGCAACGCCCGCCCGTCGGCGGTCATGTCGTGCTGGAAGTCGATGGCCCACACCTCGTCGGGCCCGCTGGCGCGTAGCGCCGAGCGGTCGGGCTGATCGGCCGCCCGGCGGCGCTTGCGCGCCCGCGGCGCCACGCGCAGGCCCTCCTCGCGCCACAGGCGCTGGATGCGCTTGCGGTTGATCTCCCAGCCCCGCAGGCACAGCTCGTGATGGGCGCGACGATACCCCCACCGCTTGTGCTCACCGGCGACCTGGCGCAGCTCGGCACGCAACGCCTGATCATCGGCGGCGACGGTGGCCTCGCGCCGCTGCGTGGAGCGATGCTGGCCGACATACCGACACGCCCGGCGCTCGCTGAGCCTCAGGCGGCCGCGCAGCATCGCGACCGCCTGACGCCGACGGGCCGGGCTCACCAGTTTCCCTTGGCGACCTCCTCCAGCGCGTCGATGTTGAGCGCCTGGTCGGCCACGATCCGCTTGAGGCGCTGGTTCTCGCGCTCCAGTTCCTTGAGGCGCTTGACGTCGTCGGCCTTCATCCCGCCGAACTGGCG
>JALZJA010000514.1 GCA_030860005.1 Actinomycetota bacterium | reverse complement strand
CTCGGCGAGCGGGTGGTCGGCTCCCACGTCGACGTCGCGGAAGATCCCGAGCACCATGAGGCGCGCGGGATCGTCGTGGCGCAGCAGCTGGCGCAGGAGCAGCAGCGTCGGCTTGTCCGCCCAGTGCAGGTCGTCGAGCACGAACAGCAGTGGGCGGCTGCGCGTCGCCCGCCCGATGAGGCGCGCCACCGCTTCGAAGAGCCGGTAGCGCTCGGTCTCGGGATCCTGCGATGGCGGCGGGGTCGCGTCGTCGGAGCGTGCCTCCGGGATGAGCCGCGCGAGCTCCTGCAGGTCGCGCTCGGCGTCGGCGTCGGCGCGCCAGTCGCCGTGGCGCAGGTAGTGGCGCAGGGCCTCGATGAACGGCTGGTAGGAGAGCAGCGGCTCCTCGTCGCAGCGACCGTAGAGCACCGTCGCGCCCGACTCGTGCACCTCGGCGGCGAACTGTGCCGCGAGGCGCGTCTTTCCGACCCCGGGATCGCCGACGAGCAGCGCCAGCCGGCGCTGGCCCGTCCCAGCCTCGAGCCACGGGGCGCGCAGGCGCCTGAGGTGGTCGTCGCGGCCGACGAAGCTTGTCGAGGCCCGGGCGCCACCGATGACCGGCAGCGGGACGCCCGCGGCGGGGGAGGTGTCGTCGGCGGAGGCGCGGCCGCCGGCTTCCTGCGCCGGAGCGCCGGGGATGCGGCCGTGGACCACGAGGTCCTCGTGCATCGCTGACAGGGCGGCCGACGGCGTCGTGCCGAGCTCGTCGCGCAGCAGCACGCGCATGCGGTCGTAGGTCAGCGTCGCCTCGGCGACGTTCCCGCGCCGCGCGTGGACCTCGATGAGCAGCGCGTAGCCCGACTCGCGGAACGGGTGACGCTCGGCGAGCGTGCGCGCGGTGCGCTCCGCGGTCGCGAGGTGCTCGCGTCCGCCGGCGGCGAGCGCGGCGCTGGCGAGCGCCTCCAGGAGATCGGGCTCGAGCGCTGCCAGCTCGTCTCGGCAGGCCTGCACCCAGGCGCCCTCCGTACCCGGAAGCAGCGGGCGGGCGGCGATCTCGAGCGCCGTCTCAGCGGCCAGGATCGCTCCCTCGGGCTCGCCCGCCGCGAGCGCGCGCTCGGCCTCCTCCGCACCGGCGGCCACTCGCTCGAGGTCCACGTCGGCGTCCGGCGGGAGCTCGAGCCGAAGCTCGGAGCGGCCCTCGATGACGCCCGGGCCGACGGCCCGGCGCGCCCGGGCGAGGATCGTGCTCAGGCCCGCCTCGGGCGCTTCGGGCAGGTCCTCAGGCCAGAGGACGTCGAGCAGCTCCTGGCGATTGACGGGGCGGTGGCGGTTGACGGCGAGGAAGGCGAAGAGCGCGCGGCCCTGGCGTCCCGGAAGAGCGTCGGTGACGGGTCGGCCCCTGATCAGCACGCGCAGCGAGCCGCACAGCTCGATCCGCGTGGCGCCGGCGTCGTCGGTGCGCGCGCCGGGCTCAGCGCCGCGCGCGAGGCGTTCTTCGGTCCCATTGGCGTGCATGCCACATCACGGCCCCTGTCCGGTTTGCGGTCGTCCCCGCGCAATCTACAGAGACTCGGTGGCGTCATTGCGAAGCGTGGCCGCAGGACCGCAAGGTTTCCGCAGCAGGACGTCAATGCCGTTCTCGGAGGGTGCGCCTGACGGTGCATTTCGACCTCCGAGGAAAGCGACATGACCGAGACCCAGATCATGCAGCGCCCCGTCTCGAGCGGCGAGACGACCGAGCATCAGGACGACGCCGTGGCGCAGCTCGTTCGCGACGCGGTCGAGGGCGATCAGAGCGCATGGAACATGCTGGTCGACCGCTATGCGGGGCTCGTCTGGGCCGTGATCCGCGGCCACCGGCTCAGTGGCGCGGACGCCGCCGATGCGTCGCAGACGACGTGGCTGCGGCTCGTCGAGCACGCGGACACCCTGAAGGATCCGGCCCGTGTCGGCGCCTGGCTCGCCACGACCGCGCGCCGCGAGTGCCTGCGCACGCTGCGCAGCGCCGGTCGCCAGATCCCGTTCGGCGACGAACTGCCCGAGCCCGAGAGCGACGCGCCCTCGGTCGATGCCGAGTTGCTGCGCAGCGAGCGCGACGCGCAGCTGTGGGAGGCGTTCGGCCGGCTGCCACAGCGCGACCAGTCGCTGCTGCGCATGCTCACGGCCGATCCGGCGCCGAGCTACCGCGAGATCGCGGCGTCGCTGGACATGCCGATCGGCTCGATCGGCCCGACGCGGGCGCGGTGCCTGGAGCGGCTGCGGCGCGAACGGGAGCTTGTGAAGGTGTAGTGGCGCCGAACCCCCTGCATCTGCTGGACCCCTCGAACCCGTACGGCAAGCAGAACCACCATCACCATGCCGCCAAGCCGCCGAGCGAGCGAACGGACGCCGAGAAGCGCCACGACGAGATGCACGTCGAGCACGTGCGCCGTCACCTTGCCCGTAGCTGCTGGCGACCGCCGCCCGCGTGGAGCTGGAGCGCTCGCGATCTCGAGTCGCCCTGGAGCAGCGACCACGGCTCGTAAGTCGCGCGCTTCGTGCCCATTGCACCACGGGACCGGCCCAAACCTAGACTCTCGCTGAGTGATGGCCTTGACAGCGAGCATCATCGTCCCAACCCGACAGAGGGCGGGGTACCTCGATGTCGCGCTCGCCTCGATCGCGCCGCAGGCCGCCGCTGGCGGCGCGGAGATGGTCGTCGTCGACGACGGGCCCGATGCGGCCACGGAGGCGGTGGCGCGACAGCACGGCGCGCGCTACCTCGCGCACGACTGCTCGCGCGGGCTCAACGCCGCGCGCAACACCGGGATCGACGCCGCGCGCGCCGACCTGCTCGTCTTCGTCGACGACGACGTCGCCGTGCGACCCGGCTGGCTCGACGCGCTGCTGGAGGCCGACCGCCAGGCCGAGCCCGACGTCGGCGTGCTGACCGGACCGATCCACGCGCGCTTCGAGGACCACCCGTTCCGCAGCTGCGGCCGCGAGGGACCGCCGATCACGAGCCAGGACCACGGCGCGCAAGATCGCGACATCGAGCACGCGTGGGGCGCGAACATGACGCTGCGCCGCTCAGCGCTCGAGCGCGCCGGGCGCTTTGACGAGACGCACGAGCTCTACGGCGACGAGCAGGAGTGGCAGGAGCGCCTGCACGCGACGGGCGCGCGCATCCGCTACGTCGCCGGGGCGGCGCTCGACCACCGC
>JALZJA010000488.1 GCA_030860005.1 Actinomycetota bacterium | reverse complement strand
GTACCCGACGGATGCCGGCTCGCCCTTGCCCTCGTGCGCGTCGGTGCGCAGCGCCTGCGCGGTCTTCGACCCGTCGCGGTAGATCGCAAGCGCCTTGATCCCGAGGTTCCAGGCCCGCAGGTAGGCGTCGGCGATGTCCTCGACGGTCGCTTCGTGCGGCATGTTTATTGTCTTCGAGAGTGCGCCGCTGATGAACGGCTGGACCGCGCCCATCATCTTGATGTGGCCCATGTGCGAGATCGCGCGCTCGCCGACGGCCACGTCGAACACCGACAGGTGCTCGGCGAGGAGGCCAGGTGCGCCGACGATCGTGGCGTGCTCGTTGACGTGTGCCTCGATCTGTTCGATCTGCTCGTCCGTGTAGCCGAGCGTCGCCAGCGCCATCGGGATCGTGCGGTTGACAATCGTCATCTGGCCGCCGCCTACGAGCTCCTTGAACTTAACCAGTGAAAAGTCAGGCTCGACGCCGGTGGTGTCACAATCCATTAAAAAAGATATTGTGCCCGTTGGCGCAATGACACTCGATTGTGCGTTGCGGTAGCCATGTAGCTCGCCCGCCTTGACCGCCTGGTCCCACGCGGCTCGCGCGGCGTCGAGCAGCGCCGTATCCGAGCACGTCGAGTCCGGAATCGCGCGCGAGGCCGAACGGTGCATGCGCATGACCCGGTTGTGCGCATCGCGGTTCTCCTCGTAGCGCTCATACGGTCCGATCGCCGCCGCGACGCGCGCCGACTCGAGGTACGCGCGGCCGGTCATCAGCGACGTGATCGCAGCGGCCGTGCCGCGGCCCTCGTCGGAGTCGTAGGCCATGCCGTTGGACATGAGGTACGCGCCGAGGTTCGCGTAGCCGAGCCCGAGCTGGCGAAACGCGCGTGCGTTGACGCCGATCTGCTCGGTCGGGTAGCTCGACGGGCCGACAAGGATCTCTTGCGCGAGGAACATCACGTCGACGGCGTGCTCGAAGGACTCGACGTCGAACGAGCCGTCCTCGCGGCGATACTTCATGAGGTTTAGCGAGGCGAGGTTGCAGGCCGAGTCGTCGACATGCATGTACTCGCTGCACGGGTTCGACGCGTTGATCCGCCCCGACACCGGGCACGTGTGCCAGTCGTTGATCGTCGTGTCGTACTGCACGCCCGGATCGGCGCACTGCCACGCGGCCTCGGCGATCTCGCGCATCAGCTCGCGGGCGGGGATCGGATCGCCGATCGGCTCGCCGGTCCGGCGCGCGATCAGGTGCCAGTCCTCGTTGTTCTCGACGGCGCGCATGAAGTCATCGGACAGGCGCACCGAGTTGTTCGCGTTCTGATACTGGATCGAGAAGAAGCCCTCGCCGTCGATCGACATGTCAAAGCCGGCGTCGCGCAGCGCGGTCGCCTTCTTCTCCTCGCGCGCCTTGCACCAGATGAACTCGCGGATGTCGGGATGGTCGACGTCGAGCACCACCATCTTGGCTGCGCGCCTCGTGTTCGACGCGTAGATGCCGTTCGCGCTGAGCAGGTGGACGTCCTCGATCTCGACGTCATACGTCTCCGCGATCTCCGTCGGCTCGACCGACTCGAGCGTCAGCTGGACGCACGTCGACAGCTCCTCCGCGTACGCGGCGATCGCGTCCTCGGGATGTTCGGCCAGCGCGCTGATGGCACCGTAGCCGCTCGTCTCGTTCATCCCGATCCTGCGCTCGACGAGACGGTATCCACCGCGTTCGCGGACGCGCGATGTCAGTGGACGGTAGTGCGATGGCCGGTAGCCCCAGCCCTTGTCCGCGCCGGGCGACGGCACGTAGACGACCTGGGCCTTTGCTGAGTGGGGGGCGATCTGCTCGACGAGCCGCCGGACGAAGCCGTGACCGCAGATATCCAGGCGGTACAGCGCGCGCCAGCTGCCGTGCTGCTCCCGGCTGAGCTTGAGCTTCGACGGCACACCAAGCGTGAGCAGCAGGCGCTGGAACTCCACGAGGAACGCTCGGTCAATCGAGCTCAGGCTCCAGCCGCCGCGCCGTTGGTAGGCCCCGTCGGCGTCGATGAAGCCGGCGACGAACGCGGCCCGCACCGCGCGCTCCGCGCGGTAGAGCATGCTCGGGAAGCCGAGCGCGTCGGCCTTGCCCTTCGCGATTCCGTTGGCGGCGAGGAACTCGACCAGGCGCTTGCGCGTGAAGCCGAGCTGCTGATGGCCGTCCTCGTCGCCCAGCAGCGACGGCTCCTCCCCGAACAGCTGCAGCGAGTAGGCGCGGAAGCGATCCGCCGATACGCGACCGGCCTCGTCCTTGCAGAACGCGATCCGAAGCCGGTAGGGGTACGTCGTGCGCAGCTCAGCATCGCCGTAGCTGAGTCCGAGGACGTATGCGAGCCGTTCGTCGAGCACGCTTGGCAGTCGCATCTCCACGGTCGTTGTTGCTCGCGACGGATCGGCGATCTCCGGCGGCAGAAGCGCGACCGCTGTTCCTCCCTCGCTGGGTTCGAGCAATGCGTACAGCGCGTCGCCGGCGGAGAACGCCTCGATCGGCTTGACGTCAAACGCCCCCTCGACCGCATCCCAGAATGCGAACTTGTGCCCCGCCGTCACGTCGACTTCGTAGCCCTCACGCGTCAGCACGCGGTAGCACTGCTTGCGGCCGTTGGGCATGAAGTCCGCCACGTGGCGCGGTCCGCGGTGCGTGAGGACCTCATCGCCGACGCGCAGGCGCTCGATCGGCCGCAGCCCATCGGGCGTCGACACGAGGGTCCCCGCCTTGAAGCACTTTCCGCCCGACTTGATCGTCCCGGCCCACGAGTCGGCGCCGCGCATGAACGAGACCGGGCCTGACGCCGTGCCGCCCTTGCTCAGCGGCTCGATCGAGCCACGGATGTTCGACAGGTTGATGCCCGAGCCGGAGCCGCCGAGGAAGATCCTTCCTTCCTTTGTGTTCCAATCGAGGATCGACTTCATATCGTCCTCGACACTTAGAATAAAGCATGCTGAACATTGTGGACTCTCTTCGAAGCCCACGTTGAACCACACGGGCGAGTTGAACGCCGCCATCTGGTGCAGCAGCACATGAGCCAGCTCGGCCTCGAACGTGTCCCCTTCCTCTGCGCTCGCGAAGTACCCCCGCGCGCGACCCCAGTCGGCGATCGTGCCCGACACGCGGCCGATCATCTGCCTGACGGAATGCTCGCGGGCGGGCGTGCCGAGCTGGCCGCGGAAGTACTTCTGGGCGACGATGTTCGTCGCGTTCTGCGACCACGTCTTGGGAAACTCGACGCCCGTCTGCTCGAAGGCCACCTTGTCGCCGTGGCCGATGCGCG
>JALZJA010000476.1 GCA_030860005.1 Actinomycetota bacterium | reverse complement strand
CGCCACGGCCCGCGCCACGGCCCCCACCCGCGCCCGGTCCCGCGCCCGAGTTCGGCCTCGGCTAACCCCCGCGGTGGGACGCCGCGCCTGTCGCCGCGCCATCCGTGTCACCCGCGATCGCCCTTCTCCGCCATCGCCGCGCCCTTCGCGTGGATGTCGGCCAGCTGCTCGTCGATCCAGTCGCCGGGGTCACGCGCCGTGACGACGTCCCTCAGCCCCGTCGCGCGCCGCTCGCGCTCGTCCGCGCTCATCGTCAACGCGGTGAAGATCGAGTCCGCGGTGTCCTTGATGTCGAACGGGTTGACGCTCAGGGCAAAGTCGCCGAGCTCCTCGTGCGCGCCGGTGTTCTCGGACAGAATCGAGACGCCGTTGCGCTCGTTGACGAGCGGCCCTTCCTTGGCGACGAGGTTCATCCCGTCGAACATCGCGTTGACGATCATCACGTCGTACTGCTTGTAGGACGCCACGGCCTCCTCGAGGTCGTCGCGCAGCTTGAGCTGGATCGGCATCCAGTCCGGCGTGCCGTGGCGATGGTTGACGACCGCCACGAGGGCCTCGATGCGCTCGAGGTACTCCTGGTACTCGGGCACGTCCATCCGCGAGGGCATGAGCTGGGCGATGAACGTCACCTTCTCGGCGAACTCCGGGTGCTCGTCGAGAAACTGGTCGAAGGCGGTGAACCCGCGAAGCACGTTCTTCGACAGGTCGGCGCGATCGACGCGCAGGATGATGTGCTCGCGCCGGCGCCGCTCGAGCTCGGCTTCGAACTCGCGCGTGCGGTCGCTGCGCGCGACCTTCCGCGTGGCCTCGTAATCGATCGGCAGCGGGTAGGCGCGCACCCACGTCTCGCGCCCGTCGTGGTGCACGACCCCGCCCTCGAAGTCGACCTCGACGTCGTCGAGCAGGTCGCGGCAGCACTGCAGGAAGTTCCAGCGGTATGAGCGCGTGTGAAAACCGACGATGTCGTTGGCCAGCACGCCCTTGTAGATCTCGTCGCGGACGCGCTTGGGCAGCACGCGCCACGAGTCCGGCTGCGTCCACGGGATGTGGATGAAGTGATGCAGGAAGACGTCTGGGCGCGCCGCGCGGACGACGGCGGGCAGCGTGTAGAGGTGGTAGTCGTGAATCATGACGACCGTGTCGTCCTCGTCAGCGATCTGCTCGATGACCGCCGCCGCGAGGTCCTCGTTGACGACCTTGTAGCCGTGCTCGAAGGCGTTGACCTCGTTCTCGCGGACGTCCGGCGCATTGGACAGGTCCCAGAGGTAGTGCTGGATGAACCACAGCATCGGGTTGGCGACGACGTTGTAGAAGCGGTCGTAGGCATCGCCGTCGGACACCACGAGCCGCACCAGGTACTCGCCGCCTCCGTCCGTGCGCACCTCGAACGGCTGCCCGTCGGTCTCCTCCGCCTTGGCGATGTCGCCCTCGCTCATCGCCGAGGCGATCCAGACCGCGTCGCGGTGCGACGCCAGCCCGGTGAGGGCGGTGACCAGCCCGCCTCCGCCACGGTTGAACGACCCGTCGACGTCGAACGTCACCGGACCGCGGTTGGAGACGAGGACGAGCGGCGCGCGTTCCGACGAATTCGATGTGTCCTGCGCCATCACGTGTTCGTTCGCGCTCCCGAGGTTGCTGGAGTGATCGATCGTCGCCCAGGATGCCCTGCGCGGTGAACTTCTACCCGCTAGGGATTGATTGCCTGACCGGTCTGCTTCGGGCGCGTGCCGAGCGTGACCTCGACGTCGCGCAGTCTGCCGTCGCGATAGATACGCAGCGTCACCCGGTCGCCGGGCGCGTAGCGCAGAAGCGCGACGCCGAGATCGGCCTCGGACTGAAGCTTGCGTCCGTCGACCGCGACGACGATGTCGCCTCCGTCGTTGACCGTCCGCGCCTGGAAGCGCTGCTCGTCGCTGCCCGCCTCCAGGCCGGCCTTGTCGGCGGGTCCGCCGTCGACGACCTCCTGCACCCATGCGCCCGTCCTCACCGGCAGCTCGAAGCGTCGGGCGAGCTGCGGGTAGATGCGCGCGGTCGAGACCCCGAGATACGCGTAGTCGACCTCGCCGCGCCGTCGCAGGGCCGCGAGCGTGCGCCGCACCGTCTCGGCCGGCACCGCGTAGCCGACCCCCTCGCCGCCGCCGGAGGTCGATTGGATCTGGGAGTTGATCCCGAGGACCTCGCCCTTGGCGTTGACGAGCGGCCCGCCCGAGTTGCCGCGGTTGATCGCGGCATCGGTCTGGATCGCGCCCGCGATCTCAAAGCCCGTCAGCGACTTGATCGACCGATCGACGGCCGACACGACGCCGACCGAAAGCGACTGTGGCTCGCCGAAGGGCGATCCGATCGCCGCAACCGGCGAGCCGACATCGAGATCGTGGGCCGTCCCGAGCGGCAGCGGGCGCAGCGTCAGCCCGCGCGTGTTGATCCGCAGCAGGGCGACGTCGGAGTTCGGGTCGTAGCCGACGATCCTCGCCGGTACCTGGTTGCCGTCGGCAAACGCGACATAGACCTCACGCGCCTTGCGGATCGCCCGGCCCTCGCCGGTCGTCACCACGTGCGCGTTCGTGGCGATCTCGCCGCCGCCGTTCAGGACGAACCCCGAGCCGAGGCCCTGACCGTCCTCGCCGCCGAGCGAGTCCGAGCCGCCGCCGATGACGCTGAAGACCGTCACGACGCCCGGCGCCTCACGCTCGTAGATCTCCGCCGGATCGAATGCGACCTTGCCGCCGCGCTTGACGACCTCGACGGTTCTCGTGCTCTCGACGGTCGTGGTGGCGTCATTCCTCCCGCCGCCGCCGCCGTCCGATCCGCCGCAGGCTCCGACCGCCAGCACCGCGAGGCCGGCGGCGAGCAGGTGGACTGGTCTCACGCGGGCAGCTCCAGCGAGAACGTCGTGCGCCCCGGCACCGCGTCGACCTCGAGCGAGCCGTCCATCCGCTCGGCCAGCTCGCGCGCGATCGCCAGCCCCAGACCGGAGCCCTGCGCGTCATCGGAGGTGAAGAACGGCTCGAAGATGCGCTGTGCGGCCTCACCGTCGATGCCGGGTCCGAAGTCGCGCACGTCGATGCGGGCCGCGCCGTTGTCGCGGACCGCCGTGACGAGGACGCCGGTGCCCGAGGGCGTGTGCGTCAGCGCGTTGTCGATGAGGATCCGCAGCACCTGGGCCACGCGCTCAGGATCGCAGACGGCCTCGATCCGCTCCTGGCGCAGATGCAGGACGAGCTCGGAGGAGTGCTTGTCGACGGCGGGGGCGAACTCGGACGTCACCGTGCGGGCGATGATGCCGAGGTCGGTGTCCTGGAGACGCAGCTCGAGCGAGCCCGCCTCGAGCCTCGAGAGGTCGAGCAGATCGGTCGCAAGCTTGCCCAGCCGGTCGACCTGGCCGCGCAGCTCGCCGACGAACTCCTTGCGCGTGTCATCGTCGAGGTCCTCGTCCTGGAGCAGCTCGAGGAAGCCCCCGAGGGAGAAGATCGGCGTGCGCAGTTCGTGCGACGCGGTGGCGATGAAGCGCCGGCGGGCGCGCTCGAGCTGGGCGAGCTGGCGCTGCATGTCATCCAGCGCGCGCGAGAGCTGACCGAGCTCATCGTCCTTGTCGACCGGGAACGTCGCGATGAAGTCACCGGCGGCGACCTGCTCGGCGCCCTTCTCGAGCACCTTGACGCGGCGCGCGATCCGGCGCGAGACGACGAAGCCGGCGGCGAGCGCGAGCGCGAGGCCGAGCGCGCCCGCGATGAGGATCTGGCGGCGGATGAGCGCGACGTTCGAGTGCAGCTCCGACAGCGGCGAGGTGAAGACGACGATGCGGCTGACGGTGCCCCCGTCGCGAATCGGCACCGCCGCCTGGCCGACGGGCCCGTTCTCGGTGGTGTGCAGGGCCGTCGCGCTGCGTCCCGTGCGCTCGACGCGGCGCGCGACGTCGAAGCGCAGACCCTTGACGTCCGTCTCCGACGCGGAGTCGGAGAAGATCGGCAGCTGGAGCCCCTCGGTGCCGTCGACGACGAGCAGCAGGGTCACGCGCGTGGTCGTCCGATCGCCGATGAGCGAGACGAGCGAGTCGATCTCCCGGTTCGTCGCGTTCGCGCGCACCGGCTCGGCGATCAGCGGCGTGAACGCCCGCGCCGTCTTCTCCAGCGAGCGCAGCTTCTCCTTGCGCAGCGAGCTCTCCAGCTGCGGCGCGACGTAGAAGAACACGACCGCGACGGCCACGAGCGTCACGGCGAAGAACAGCAGCGTCAGCCGCGTGCGGAGCGAGCGCAGGCGCATGTGCGATTCGGCTACTCCTCGTTGTCGCGGAATCGATAGCCGACGCCGCGCACCGTGAACAGGTACTCGGGCTGTTTGGCGTCCCTCTCGATCTTCTCGCGCAGGTGACGGATGTGGACGTCGATCGTGCGCGGATCACGATACGCGGCATCGCCCCAGATGCGCGTCAGCAGCATCTCGCGCGTATAGACGCGACCGGGGTGGCGTGCCAGCGCGCCGAGGATCTCGAACTCGACGAACGTCGTCTGCACGTCCTCGCCCTGCACGCGCACCGCGCGCTTGGCGAAGTCGATCCGCAGGCCCACCACCTCGAGCGGTCCGTCGGCGGCGACTCCCGGATCGTCGGGGCGCATGTCGGCGCGTCGCAGCACCGCCTTGACGCGGCTGCGGAACTCCCGCATCGAGAACGGCTTGGTGATGTAGTCGTCGGCGCCGAGCTCGAGCCCGACGACCGTGTCGATCTCCTCAGCGCGGGCGGTGAGCATGATGATCGGAACGGTGCTGCGGGCGCGGATGCGGCGGCAGACCTCGAGCCCGTCGATCTTGGGCAGCATGAGATCGAGCACGACGAGGTCGTAGCTGCCTTCGTCGAAGCGCGCGAGCGCCGCCTGACCGTCGACGGCCTGGACGACCTCGTAGCCGTCCTTGCGCAGCGGGTACGACAGCAGCGTCTGGATTGCGTGCTCGTCGTCGACGAGGAGGATGCGAGGGGCGCGATCCACCATCAGCAATAGTCTGACGACGCAGATGGGGCGCCCCGGCGCACACGCCTGATGATGGACCCGCGCATCTACCGAGCCGCGTTCGTCCCCGTGCTCTTCGCGCTGATCCTGCTCGCGTTCTCGCTCGAGAACCGACCGCGCTCGCTGAAGACGACGCTTGCGCCCGACGCCTTCGAGGGCTCGACGGCCTTCGCGGACGCTTTCGGCCGAGGTGGCCGCGGCGGGCTCGCCGACCGCTTCCCCAACCGGCGCCCTGGGTCGGCCGGCGACGAGCAGCTTGCGCGCGTCATCGCGAGCCGCATGGAAGGCACCCCGGGCTTTCGCGTGCGCAGCGAGGTCCGCGATGGCGAGACGATCGACGGCACCCGCCGGCTGCGCACGGTGATCGCCGAGCGCGCGGGAACCGTCGACGAGCGGATCGCCGTCATCGCCCACCGTGACGCGGCGGGCCGGCGCGCGGCCGCCGAGCTGTCGGGCACCGCGGCGCTGCTCGAGCTCGCGCGGGTCTTCGGTGCGCCGCGCCGGACGCGGCGTACGCTCGTGCTCGCCTCGACGAGCGCAGGCAGTGGGGGAGCCGCCGGGGCGGCCGCGCTCGCCGATGAGCTCGGCGGCCCCGTCGCCGCGGTGCTCGTGCTCGGGGATCTCGCCTCGTCGAAGGTGCGTCCGCCGTTCGTGAACCCGTGGTCCAACGCGCTCGGCGCCTCTGCGCTGCGCCTGCGCGCCACGCTGCAGGAGGCCGTTCGCAGCGAGACCGGGACGGGTGCCGGACCGCCGCGGGCGATGACCCAGTTCATACGCCATGCGCTGCCGGCGACCTACGGCGAGCAGGGCGTGCTGCTGTCCAAGCGGATCCCGGCGGTCCTGCTGTCCGTCGGCGGCGACCGGCCGCCCGCCGCCGATGCGCCGATCTCGCGCGAGCGCCTGCAGGCCTTCGGGCGCGTCGCGCTGCGCACGGTGACGGCGCTCGACGGCGCCCCGTCCGAGCGGGCACTCGGCGCGGAGACGACGAGCAGCGATCTGGTGACGAACCGCAAGGTCGTCCCGGGCTGGGCCATCAGGCTGTTCACCGGCGCGCTTCTCCTTCCTCCCCTGCTCGCGGCCGTCGACGGGTTCGCCGCGGTGCGCCGCCACCGCGGCCGCGTGCTCACCTGGCTGCGCTGGACGCTCGCCTGGGCGCTGCCGTTCGTGCTCGCGGCGCTGTTCGCGATCCTCCTGAGGCTGACGGGACTGCTGAGCGCCGCGCCTGGTGCGCCCACCTCTCCGCGGGCGCTGCCCGTCGAGATCCCGGCGCTGCTGGCCGTGGCGCTCGTCTTCGTGCTCGCCTGGGCGTGGCTGCGGCCTGGCGTCATGCGGCTTGTGCGTGCCGGCGGCGATCTCGCCGAGCCCGGCGCCGGCTCGATGGTCATGCTCGTCGCGCTGGTCACGACGATCGCCGTGTGGGTCGGCAACCCGTATGCGGCGGCGCTCGTCATCCCGGCGATGCACGCCGGCCTGTTCGCGGTCGCGTCGGAGCTGCGCCGGGCGACCCGCCTTGGGGCCGTCGCCGTCGGGATGCTGCCGTTCGCCGTCGTGGCGATCGCGCTGTCGCACGCGCTCGGGCTCGGGCTCCTCGATGCCATCTGGCTCGGGCTCCTGCTCGTGGCGGGCGGGCACGTGTCGCTGTTGAGCGTCCTGCTCTGGAGCCTGCTGGCGGGGTGCGCTGCCGGCGCTCTGCGGATCGCTGCGCGCCCGGACGCGGGCGACGAGGCGATCTCGATCACCGTCCGCGGCCCGCGCACGTATGCCGGCCCAGGGTCGCTCGGTGGCACCGAGTCGGCGCTGAGGCGATAAACATCCGCATCCTTGATGCGACGCGCGCTGCGAGCCCTGTCGACGGTGCTGATCATCGCTGGCGTCCTGATGCTCGTCGACGCCGGGTTGACGCTTGCGTGGCAGGAGCCGGTGTCGGCGATCTACGCGAAGATCGTCCAGGGGCGGCTCGGCAACGATCTGCACGAGCTCGAGCGGGCCGCGCCGAGCGAACTGGAACGTGAGGCGCTCGAGGCGCTCGCGGACGATCGCCGGCGGATGGCCTTCCTCGCGCGCGCCCTGAAGCGCAGGACCGACCGTGGCGACGCCGTCGGGCGCATCCGCATCCCGAAGATCGGCGCCACGTACGTCATCGTCAACGCCACCAACTCGGCATCGCTGCGCACGGGCCCCGGGATCTATGACCAGACGCCGTTTCCCGGTGCCCCCGGCACCGTGGGGCTCGCCGGTCACCGGACGACGTACCTCGCGCCGTTTCGCAACATCGACGACCTCAGGCGCGGCGACGAGGTGAGCATCGAGATGCCGTACGGGCGCTTCTCCTACGAGGTCGAGCGCAGCCGCATCGTCGCGCCGACCGAGGTGTCGGTCGTCAGGCGCGTCTCGTATGACCGGCTCGTCCTGTCGGCCTGCCACCCGCTCTACAGCGCGGCGAAGCGGATCGTCGTCTTCGCCCGGCTCGTCGAGGCCGTTCCGCGCGGCGCGGCAACACGCTAGATCGCGTGGATCACCCCTAAAATGCGCGAGCTCGTGACCGATACCTGCCCAGAGAGCACCGCTCTGCTCAAGCACTCGGTCCGCGCGCTCGATACGTCTAGCGGGATGCGAACGCAAGAGCTCAAGCTCCGCGTCCAGCACGCGGACTACGTCATCGACCCCGCCGCGGTCGCGGAGGCGATGCTGCGCCATGCCGTCTGTCACAGGCGGTGGTGGAATCCGCGCACCTGCTGCGCGACACCGTCCGAGCACAGCACGGCCTCGGGCGGACCCGCGAAGACCTCCCCGATCCAGCCAAGCGGCGCCGCCAACTCGGCCTCGGACCGATCCGCGGCGCCGATGCAGATGCACAGCTCGTAGTCCTCGCCGGCCGCTGCGGCGAGCTCCCAGGCCGGCACGCCGAGCTGCTGCGCAACGGCTCTCACCCCGTCGGCAAGCGGAAGCGCGTCGAGGTCGATGCGCAGCGTCACGCCGCTTGAGCGCGCGATGTGGCCGGCGTCGCAGGCCAGGCCGTCGGAGAGATCGATCATTGCGTGTGCGCCCGCCCGCGCGAGCGCCGCGCCCTCGGCGAGCCGTGGCTCGGGTCGCAGGTGACGCTCGACCAGCGCCTCGGGACCGTCGGCCCGGCCCTCGAGGATCGCGATGCCCGCCCCGGCGGCGCCGAGGGTGCCGGTGACCGCGATGAGGTCTCCGGGCCTGGCGCCGTCACGGCGGACGATCTGGCCGGGCTCGTCCGCCCAGCCGACGACCGTGATCGCGAGGGTCAGCGCGGGCGCGCTCGTCACGTCGCCGCCGATGAGGGCGACGCCTGTGCGCTGCGCGAGCGCGGCCATCGCGTCGGCGAGCTCGAGTGCGTCGGCCTCCTCGAATCGGTCGGGCAGGCCGAGCGCGACGTACGCCTCGCCCGGCTGCGGGCCGCCCATCGCGGCGATGTCCGACAGCGCGGCGGCGAGCGCGCGGTGACCGGCGTCCGCCGCGCTCGCGGTCTCGCCGAGGCGGAAGTGCACCCCGTCGACCATCGCGTCGATCGAGGTCACCGACAGCGCCCGCGCGCGCACGACGGCGGCGTCATCGCCGCTGCCTACGAGCACGCGCTCGGGTGGCGGCGCAAAGCGTTTGCGCATCGCCCTGATGAGCTCAAACTCATCCACGCGGGGGAGCGGACGCGGCGCTTCGCTCAGCGGTGGCGGTAGACGATGCGCGCGCGATCGAGGTCGTAGGGCGACAGCTCGCAGCGCACCCGGTCACCGGGCAGGATACGGATGCGAAAGCGCCGCATCTTGCCCGCGACGTGCCCGAGCACGACGTGCTCGTTGTCGAGCTTCACGCGGAACATCGCGTTGGGCAGGGCCTCTATGACCTCGCCCTCGAACTCGACTTTCTCTTCCTTTGCCATCCGCTGGGCAACGGTAGCAGCGCGCGACGAGAATCCGTCGTTCAGGCAATCGGCAAACAGCGCCCCGCCGGCAGCACGCAGCGACGGCAACATCCGTGCAACAGGGGTGCGCTAGCGTCACGTGACGTGGATGAGCGTGGGCTGGGCTACGACGGTTTCGAACCGCTCGACGAGGGATTGCGGGAGGCGCTGACCTCGACCGGCAACGGCTATTTCTGCACGCGCGGGGCGGCCGAGTGGGAGGACCCCGACGACGTCCACTATCCCGGAACGTACGCCCACGGCCTTTACAACCGCGAGACGACGATCATGGGCGGCCGGCCGGTGCTCAACGAGGATCTCGTCAACCTGCCGAACTGGCTCGTGCTGAAGCTGAAGATCGAGGACGAGGACGCGATCCGGCTCGGCAACGTCGAGCTGCTGGACTACCGCCACGAGTACGACGTCGGCACCGCCATGGTCAGCCGCAAGCTGCGCTTCCGCGACCGCGCCGGGCGCGAGACGGAGCTGCGCAGCCGGCGCTTCGTGAGCATGGCCCACTCCCACCAGGCGGCGATCGAGTGGATCATCACGCCCGAGAACTGGTCCGGCTCGGTCGAGGTCGTGTCGGCTCTCGACGGGCGCGTCACCAACGGCGGCGTCGCGCGCTACCGCCAGCTCGAGGGCCGTCATCTCGACCCGGTCTCCCCGCGCACGTTCGGCCCCGAGATCATCGCGCTGCACGTCGAGACGCGCCAGTCGAACATCTATGTCGCCCAGGCAGCGCGCGCGCGCGTCTTTCGCGGTGCCGAGCAGCTCGAGGCCAGCCGCTCGCTGTACCAGATGGAGGACTACATCCAGCAGGTCCTCGGCTTCGACGTGCAGCAGGGCGCCCCGGTGCGGATCGAGAAGCTCGTCGCCTTCTACACCTCGCGCGACCGCGCGATCAACGAGCCGCTGACGAACGCCGGCACGTCCGTCCGGCGCTACCCGAACTTCGACGAGGCCCTGCAGCGCCACACCCGCGCGTGGGACGAGCTGTGGCGCTCCAGCGACGTCCACGTGCCCGGCAACGAGCGCGTGCAGCGGCTGCTGCGGCTGCACATCTCACACATCCTGCAGGTCTGCTCGCTGCACACGACCAACCATGACGCGGGCGTCCCGGCGCGCGGCCTCAACGGCGAGGCCTACCGCGGCCACGTGTTCTGGGACGAGCTGTATGTCTTTCGCTACCTCACGGCGCGCCTGCCCGAGATCACGCGCGAGTTGCTCATGTACCGCTACCGGCGCCTGGGCGAGGCACGGGCGGCGGCCCGCGAGGTGGGCTACGCGGGCGCCATGTTACCCTGGCAGAGCGGCAGCGACGGCAGCGAGGAGACGCAGATCGTGCATCTCAATCCCCTCTCGGGCCTGTGGGATCCGGACCTGAGCCACCGTCAGCGTCACGTCAACGCGGCGATCTTCTACAACGTCTGGCATTACCACCAGGCGACCGACGACCTCGACTTCCTGCGCGATCACGGCGCGGAGATGATGCTCGAGATCGCCCGCTTCTGGGGCTCGATCGCGCACTACAACCGCGCGCGCGACCGCTACGAGATCCACGGCGTGATGGGTCCCGACGAGTTTCACGAGAAGTACGCCGGCGCGGAGGAGGCCGGCTTGCGCAACAACGCCTACACGAACGTCATGGTGGCCTGGATCTGCGAGCAGGCGCAGGTCGTGCTCGGGCTGCTGACCGAGCGCCGGCGCGACACGCTGCGCGCGAAGATCGGCCTCTCCGACGAGGAGATCGTCAGGTGGCAGGAGATGAGCACCAAGATGTACGTGCCGTTTCACGGCGAGGGGATCATCAGCCAGTTCGAGGGCTATGAGGAGCTCGACGAGCTCGACTGGGACGGCTACCGCGCAAAGCACGGCAACATCCAGCGCCTCGACCGGATCCTGCGCGCTGAGGGCGACGACCCCGACCGCTACAAGCTCGCCAAGCAGGCCGACACCGTGCTGTTGTTCTTCCTGTTCTCGCCGGAGGAGATCCGGGAGCTGTTCGAGCGCCTCGGCTACGAGTGGGGCCCCGACAGCGCCCGGCTGAGCATCGAGTACTACGACCGGCGCACCTCGCACGGCTCGACGCTGAGCTACATCGCGCACGCCGGCGTGCTCGCCCCGCTCGACGCGGAGCATTCCTGGGAACGCTTCCTCGTCGCGCTCGAGAGCGACATCGGCGACGTCCAGGGCGGCACGACGAAGGAGGGCATCCACCTCGGCGTGATGGCTGGGACGCTCGACCTCGTCCAGCGCGCCTACACGGGAGCGGAGCTCCGCGACGGCGTGCTCTACTTCGCACCGACGCTGACCGACCGGCTCGACGGGCTGTCGTTCCCGATGCAGGTGCGCGGGACGCCGATCCGCGTGACGGTCGCCAATGGCGAGCTCACGGTCGTCATCACCGGTGGCTTCAGCCGGGCGATCAAGGTCGGCATCGGCGACGACGTGCGCGAGCTCGGTGCCGGCGAGCGCTGCACGTTCGCGCTCGCGACACCGGCCGCTGTCGGCCAGGGCGACGACATCCGGGCAAGCGAGTGACGGTGCAGCAGGGATTTCGCGGCGCGATCTTCGACGTCGACGGCGTGCTCGTCGACTCGCCCCACGAGGCGGCCTGGCGCGAGGCCTTCCA
>JALZJA010000463.1 GCA_030860005.1 Actinomycetota bacterium | reverse complement strand
CGGCGCCAAATGCGGCGAATCTCGGCCTCGGTCAGATCCTCACGGAGAGGTGAGACGAAGAAACCCGGCTTCGATTCAGGCTTGCTGCTCGGTGAGGGCGTCGCGCCCATCGGTCTCTGCTGGGGGGCCGTTCTGTTGCGCCTGACCAGACTGTTCCGGCGCAGTTGGTCCGGCGTCTTCGGCAGTCGCATCGTGCTCAGCGCCCTGTATGTCGTCTGCTTCTTCATTGTCATCATCACCTCCCATAAAGGTTTCTAGGAACTCATCCAACAGTATGAACTCGATCAACGGCACCGCTTCGTCCTCGGTCAAGCGATGTACGTCCCGAAGGAGGTCGACGTACTCATAGTCGTCAATGGGCTGCACGGGCAGGCCGAGTGTCTCAACGTCTTCGTATGCGATCACGCACCCGTGGGTCGGGAAGTTTTCAACGAGGCGCTTTGCGGTAAGTTCAGCGCGGTTGCGATCCATACTCTTTTCAAGCAACCGCTGGGCATATCGCGCCGTTACCCGGAGAAGCTCCTTCGCATGATGGACCAGCTTTGGGTCCAACTGACGCACCAAGGGCTCCGAAAACTGTGCCGAGAAGCGCAACATCGCATTGAGTGTCTCGGCGCGGCTCAGCCCCGTACGCTGCAACAGCTGCGCACCGCCCGTACCTGCCAAAGCAACCGCATCGGAGGCGACGGCATCTGCTGCTCGGGCGATGTTGAGTGCTGAGATGGCGCCCGACAGGCTTCCCTCTTCCGGCATCTGGGCATCTAGCGGACCAAGCTCTGCGGCAGGCGCCATATAGATCTCGTCGCCCACCAGGGTGAGGAGGGTCGCAGCGCTCTTCGCGAAGTCAGGGATGACCACGCGCACACAGCAGGCAACGCTACGAAGTAGCAGCGCGAGCTTGTAGGCAGAATGCGCGTCGCCACCAGGCGATTCGAGCCAGACATCAATCTCGACCTGCTCGCGCGGAAGCGCTATAGCGTCCTCGATCTGCCGGCGGACCGGTACGAAAGTCTCTGGGCCGATCTCCTCGTAGTATGCGAGCCAAACCAAGAGGTACCGCGTGTTGTCGACATTGTCAGTCATCCGCTCTTGGGCTTCGCGCTCCACCGTGCCCGCGCAGCCCGCCTCGCAATCTCTGATCGTTCCTCGGGGGAGAGCTTTGCCGCTCGGGCCGGCCCACCGCTCTTCCCGCCGAGACGCCCCAAAGCCACCGCGTGCGGATTCTTTCCGTCGTCGGGATCCGGCATGGCGGCATCACTCGTGCCCTGCTCCACGATGGCGGCTGCCATCGCGTTGAGATCCCGGGGCTTGCTTGAGCGCTTTGGCATAGCGCGACCGAGGATAGCGGATTACGCAAGGGGATCTACGTTTGGCGGTACGCGTAGGGTACCGCCAAATTTGGACGAGGGTTGCGTACGAGCGATCAGGTTGGGTAGTCTGGTAGTTCATTACTCCCCGCCGTCCGGCCTTCGGGCCGCACTGGCGGGGCTCTATTTATGCCTCGCGTAGCGGTCTTCATCGACTGGCAGAACGCCTACAAGTCCGCGCGCACAGCGTTTGGCCTTGAGAACACGGGCAACGAACGAGGCAACTTCAGTCCGTACAACGTGGCGCGCATCCTTGCTGCGGGGAAGAGCCGAGGCGCGGAAGGCGAACTCGTGCGCGTGGAGATTCATCGCGGACTACCGTCGAACGAGCGCGATCCGGTGGGCTACGCGGCGAACCGACGCCAGTCAGCGGCATGGATGAAGGAGAACCGGGACGTCGTGATCCCACGGCTTCGGCCTCTCCGCTATGACCCTCACGATGCCTACCGTCCGCCCGAAGAGAAGGGGATCGACGTACAACTTGCGCTCTCAATCGTCGAGAGCGTGCTTCTGGAACGTTGCGACGTGGCGATCCTATTCTCCTTCGACACAGACCTCCTACCTGTCGTTGAGACGACGTGTCGGGTCAAGGATGCCAATCACATCGAGACTGCGGCGTGGGAGAGCCACGACTTTCGAAAGCGGCTGCGGCCCGTTCGAGGCGTTCATCATCATGCGCTCTCCGGCGCTGTGTTCCAGCGCGTCGAAACACCGGTCAACTACGCCTATCAGGGACCGCGCACACCGAGTCGGGTCGATTCAAACTGACCCACTACCGAGCGGTCGCGACCCGTAGCAGTTCACTATTCGGCGCACAAGCACAGAACGCGCTACACGTGGCGGGCGCTTCAGGCGTACTGGGAAGAGAACGCCAGCGTTGCCGCGATCAGGAAGGCGGATATCAAGATCGGTATCCGGCCGCTTGTGTTCATCGCACACGGTACGCATGCCGCCTATCCGAATGCATGTTCGAAAAGGCGCTGCAGCAAGAAGGCTGTGCCACTCAAGGAGCGCCCCCATGACGGGGAAGAGCCCTGGCGCGGCAACAACGACGCCGCCTGCGAAGCGCTCTGTTTCAGTGGCATGCCGACCCGCGCCGGTGGCGAGGAAGCAGCCGAGTGGAACGCGTTCGACGGTCATTGGGGAACGGCCAAGTGCCAGTGGCGATTCTTCTGCTCGTCGACGGACGCCCCTCGTGGGCCGAGCATGCAGTCCCGTTACAAGGAGCCGTGGTGCGCCACCCGCGCCCTGGCTTTCATCCGGGGGGAGGTCACGATAGACCCGCAGCCACCGTGCCCCAAGGAGGAGCACAAGGAGCTGAAGCAACCGGCGACGTAACTCGTATCAACATCGAAACGGAGGCTCGAGGTGTCGGAAGACAACAAATCGAACATGCTCGGTGTTCAGATGCTGGGCATCGTTGCGGGGCTGTGTGTCGTCGGGGTGATCTGGATCGCGGTCTTTGAGCCGGCGCAGACCACGACCAAGACCAGCACCCCGGTCGTCGCATCTCAGGCTGCCAAGGTGCCGAAATCGAAGACCCCGCAGGCCGCGCCCCAGCCTCAAGCGACCTCGACCACGACGGATAAGAGTTCGACGGCGCTGTCGGTGTTAGCCACGATCGCTTCGGCAGCAGTCGGGGGCATAGCCGGAATGCTGCGCCCGCCGCCGAAGGATAAGAAGCCGGAGGACCAGCCACAGGAGAAGGTGGGCGCTTGAGCCGCAGATCGTGTGATCAACCGAATCGCGCCCGCCGAGCCGCCGGCGCAGCGCCGCGATCTGACGTGGTTCAGTCAGGGTCGGCGGTGCGTTCGCGTAACGACGAGGTACGCCAGGCCCACGAGCGCGATCGTGGCGAGCAGGATCGGCGCCGCCCACACCTGATACGTCCGGCGTGTTCGGCGGGGCGACTCGCGCGGCCACGCGATGTTGATCGCCTCGAGGAGCAGCCACGCGACCGCGGCGACGTTGACCACCAACCCGTCCGGCGCCCGGGGCGGACCTTCCCGGCGGGGACCGAGGTCCCGCGGACGCGCGCCACCAACGCGGCGACCGCGACGAGCAGGATCGCGGCGAACACGAGGCTGCGAGCGGCTTGTCCGACCACGCGCCGAACGATGAGACGACCGCCGTGTGGACCGTATCGGCGTCGCTCCCGCGACGACCGCGGCTGGGTCGGGATGCGCGGCGAGCAGCGACGCGCCGACCGAGCCGCCGAAAAGCGCCTCCCCCCAGCGTGTCTCCCAGGACGGAAAGATCCTGTGTACGGAGGGCGAGGAGCAGCACGACGCCGACCCTGATCGAGGTCACGACCTCCGCCCCGATCCGAGCCTGATCGTCCACTTGAGCAGCCCCACCCCGAAGGCCCCGCCGCAGCGCAGACGACGACCAGCAGCATGCCCGCGAGCACGATGCGATTGGGGCTCGGCGCCACGCCCATGAGCCAGCAGCCAGGGCGCGCCGAGGTACGCGACCGTTGCGGGCGGCGACCGTGCGTGCGCGCAGACGGCGACCCAGCCGCTGGCGCCACCGACCAGCCGGCGGCTCCACTGGTACGCGCTCCCAGCGACGTGCCCCGGCCGGTAGTCATGCACTGTGGTGGCGTGTCGAGGCGGCGAACGTCGCCGCAGCGGTCGAGTTGCTGCCGCGCTACGTGCGCAGGCGCACGAGCGTCACGAGTGTGCGGGAGGTCGAGATCCCCCGAGGCGGGCGATCGGGCGCGAGGCGCCTGGCCACGATCAGCGTTCGAGTATCGCCTCCGACAGGCGCTCGTCGATCGCTTCGATGCTGGCGGGGATGCGCAGGCGCTCGGCCTTTTCCGGATAGGCCGCTGAAAGCTTGATCAGCTCCGAGCGCAGGAACGCCAGCCCGTGGTCGATCTCGCGCTCGCCGGCATCGCTCCGCCGCGCGACGCCCATCGCCCGGTTGACGCGCGCCTGCGCCTGCGGCCACGTGTACGCCGGGTCGATCTCGCGGCGCAGCTGCGCCCAGCGCCGTGCGAGGCGATCCAGCGTGCGGCGCTTCTCTTCGACGCGGCGGTGGGCGGGCACGGTCGCCACCGGCCCCGCGCTCGTGGGCGGTCGTGCCGCAGCCGGCTGTTCGGCGCCCACGCGCTCGCGCCGGACGAACTCCAGCACCGAGCGCATCGCCCGCTCCGGCTGACCCAGCTCGCGCAGCAGGCGCCGCGCGGCGTCGACCTCCTCGCGGCGGTAGTGCACACCGGCCACAATCATCCCGCCGGGCGCCACGTCGGCGTCAAGCGCCTGGAAGTCCGAGCGCTGGCCGACGCCGATCGGCTCGACGTCGAACCCCGGCCCAACCTCGTCGGAGACCTGCTGGCGCAGCTCCTCCTCGACGCGCTCGGCGCAGCCCTTCAGGGTCGGGTCGCCGGGCAGGAAGACCGTCGCGACGAGATCGTCCGGGTCCTCGGCCCGGCGCCGCACGACGCGCCCGACCGCCTGGCGGAAGAACAGATCGGTCCGCTTGACGGTCGCGTACCCCGCGAGCACGAGCCGCGGGATGTCGACGCCCTCGCTGACCATGTTCACGGCGACGATCCAGCGTGGCGCGCCGGCGCCACCGCGAGCGAAGCGGTCGATCCGTGCGTGCGCCCCCGCTTCGTCGCTGACGACCACGATCGGCTTCTCGCCGGCGATCGTCCGCAGCAGCGCCGCGGTGGCGCGCGCGTGAGCGCGGTCGTCGCAGAGCACGAGCCCGGCCGCATCCGCGATCACACCGCGAGCCTTGACCAGCAGCGCGTCGGCGTCGCGCAGCATCTGCGCCAGCAGCGGCGTCGCGGGGTCGATCGCGGTGCGCAGCCGGCGCGCATCGTCGTGCGGCTCGAGCTCGTCGGCAAACGCCGCGATCGTCTCCCGCGCATCGACCCGCCAGCGCAGCGTCGCGTCGAGCAGCCGGAACGCGAGCGGGCGGCAGACTGCATCGGCAACCGCCTCGCCATAGCCGTAGACGAAGTCCGGCGCGCAACGCCGGTCCTCGTCGTAGGTCACGAACGGGATCGCTCGGGCATCGGAGCGAAACGGCGTGCCGGACAGCGCGAGCCGCCGCCGCGCGTCGCCGAACGCGGCCCGCAGCGCGCTTCCCCAGGTCGCGGTCTCGCCGGCGTGATGGATCTCGTCGAGGACGACGAACGTCGAGCGGGCGAGGTGATGGGCGAACAGGTCCGGCGCGGAGGCGACCTGCTGGTAGGTCACCGCGACGCCGTCCACATCAGGCCGCCAGGCGCCGTCGGCGTTGCGCCAGCGCGGGTCCAGGTGCAGGCCGACGCGATCCGCCGCGTCCGCCCACTGCGAGCGCAGCGCGGTCGTCGGGCAGACGACGACGAGCTGCTCGCAGCCCGCGGCACGCGCCGCCTGGCAGGCAGCCAGCGTCTTGCCGGCGCCCGGGGTAGCGACCAGCAGGAAGTCGCGATCGGCGGCCGCGGC
>JALZJA010000428.1 GCA_030860005.1 Actinomycetota bacterium | reverse complement strand
AGGGAGAGGAGCGCCAGGAGCTGCTCGACCTCGCGGCCGCCGGCGGCGTCTCGCTCGACGAGCGCCGAGCGGCGCGTGCCGTCGCGGCGGGCCGCGGCGGCGAGCTGCGCCGACGCATCGAAAGCGGCGGCAGTAGCTAACCTGCAGGGCATGTCCCTCAAACAGAAGCTCACCGACTTTGCGAACTCCGAGAAGGGCAAGGAGCTCCAGGCGAAGGCCAAGAAGATCGCCAACGATCCCGAGACGCGCGAGAAGATCGACGCCGTCAAGAAGAAGTTCAACGAGAAGCGCGGTGGTGGCGGCTCGACCGCTCCCGGTGGCGCGACTGCTCCCGACACCGCTCCCGGTGGCGGCTCGGCTGCTCCCGACGGCGGTGCGACGGCTCCTGGCACGGGCACCGACCGCTCGGGCAGCGACGCCAGGACCACGGATAGCGGCGCCGCCACCACGGGCAGCGGCGGCGACAAGGCCGCCTGAGCACCACGCTCAGCCCGCCTGCGACAGCTCCCGCGCGCGCTCGGCCAGCTCCACGACGCCGTCTGCGAAGCCCTTGAGGTAGGGGTCGTCGGTCGTGCCCGCGAGCGCGCGCCGGTAGTTGCCCTCCATGAAGACCGTCGCCTTCCACAGCGCGAGCACGCGGTACCAGCGAATGTCGCTCATCGCGCGTCCGCTGCGCTCCTCGTAACGCGCGACGAGCTCGTCGCGGCTGAGGAAGCCGTCGCGGCGCGTGACGTCCCACCGCGCGAACAGCCCCGGCGGCTCGTCGTCGTCGCGGTCCACCCACAGCGTGCAGAGATATCCGAGGTCGGCCAGCGGATCGCCGATCGTCGCCATCTCCCAGTCGAGGATCGCCGCCAGGCGGGCCGGCACAGCCGGGCTCATGATGACGTTGCCAAGGCGGTAGTCGCCGTGCACGATCGTCGGCGGCCCGGAGGTCGGCAGATAGTCGCCAAGCCAGCGGCCGACCTCCTCTACCGCCGTGAGCTCGCGGGTCTTGCCGGCGTCCCAGAGCCCGGCAAAGCGGCGCAGCTGGCGCTCGAGATACGCGCCGGGGTCGCGCGAGAAGCCCTCCAGGCCGCAGGCCGCCCAGTCGACGCCGTGCACCTCGACGAGCGCGTCGACGAGCTCCTCGCTCATGCGCCGGCGCTCCGGCGGCGTGTCGAGCTGCGCGGGCACCGCGCCCGTGATCGCGTCGCCCGGAACGAGCGCCGTGACGTGGAACGGCGTGCCGATGACGTCCCGATCGTCGCACGCCGCGAGCACGCGCGGCACGCGAGCGGCCGTGTCCTCGATCGCGCGCAGCAGCCGCGCCTCGCGCAGGACGTCGTGAGCGGTGGGCGCCAGCGGGCCGCGCGGCGGCCGGCGCAGGACGAGCTCGGTGTCGCCGCGGCGGATGAGGTACGTGACGTTCGAGTGACCCTCGCCGAGCGGCTGCGCCTCGACGCCGCCGGTTCCGAGCCCGTGCTCGTCGAGGAAGCGCCGCAGCGGCTCGAGGACAAGCAGCGGCTCGCGCTCGTTGGCCGCGCCCTCCGCGTGGGTCGCGACGATGTCGTCTCCGACCACCCGCACGCGATGGCACATTAGCCCCCGTGCCGCAACCTTGCCCCGATAGGTTGGTTGCAATGCGCGTGTTCCGAATCTCGCTGCTGGCCGCCGCGCTGTGGCTGCTGTTCGCCGCCTCGGCAGGCGCGTCGGCGACGCAGTCGCTGACGTTCGAGGCCCCGCGCGATCTGGAGGATGCGGCGAAGCGCCCCGCCGCGCTGAAGGAGCTCGAGTCC
The DNA here is from genome assembly GCA_030860005.1 of Actinomycetota bacterium. Lineage (GTDB taxonomy): Bacteria > Actinomycetota > Thermoleophilia > Solirubrobacterales > Solirubrobacteraceae > CADCVQ01. Next base: position 1,073 of record JALZJA010000428.1, on the reverse strand, counting down.
CTGGGCGTGGGCTCGCTGCGCGTCATCGTGCAGTGGTCGCGCGTGGCGCCCGACTCGAACGCGCCGCAGAAGCCGAACTTCGATGCCACGAACCCCGCCGCCTACAACTGGAGCCGGTACGACCCCGTTCTCGCTGAAGCCAAGGCGCGCGGCTGGCGGGTGCTCGTCACGATCTCGGGACCGGTGCCGAAATGGGCGACGAAGTACAAGCGCGACAACCTCACGCGCCCCGACGCCAATGCGTTCGGCGACTTCGTGACCGCCATCGGCAGGAAGTACGGCGCGCAGGTGAACCTGTGGTCGATCTGGAACGAGCCCAACCAGCCGCAGTTCCTGCGTCCCCAGTACGCCAAAGGGGGCAAGCCCCAGTCACCGGCGATGTACCGCAAGCTCTTCCAGGCCGCGACACGCGGGTTCGAGCGCGCCGGCCAGGCCGATGACACCATCCTCATCGCGGAGACATCGCCGCGCGGACACACGCGCGTCGTCGCGCCGCTGACGTTTCTGCGCGGAATGCTGTGCCTCAACGCGAACTACAGGAAGCGCAGCGCATGCGCGGGGCTCGACGCCGACGGCTACGCGCACCATGCCTACACGACACGCCAGGGGCCGTTCTTCGTTCCGCCGCGGCGCAACGACGTGACGATCGGGGTCCTGTCGCGGCTGACGAAGGCGATCGATCGCGCGGCGAAGGCCAAGGCGCTGCCGGGCCGCCTGCCGATCTACCTCACCGAGTTCGGCACGCAATCCCTGCCCGACACCCAGCAGGGCGTCTCGCTCACAAACCAGGTCAAGTTCCGCTCGATCGCCGAGCGCCTCGCCTACCACAACCCGCGCGTCGTGACCTTCTCGCAGTACCTGCTGACCGACAGCGAGCCGACGGGGCCGAAGGAGTACGGCGGCTTCGAGTCGGGGCTGCGCTTCTCCAACGGCAAGCCGAAGCCGTCGCTGCGCTCGTTCCCGCTGCCGCTGGCCGTTCAGCGCGTCGGGTCCAAGCGCGTGTCGATCTGGGGCCTCGTGCGCCCGGCGGGCGCCGTCACGACAGCGACGGTCACCTACAAGGACCGCGGCTC
>JALZJA010000385.1 GCA_030860005.1 Actinomycetota bacterium | reverse complement strand
TCCACGAGCGCCGCGCCGCGCTTCTCGCCGGCGACGAGGCCGACGTAGGGCACGTTGGCCTCGAGCGCGAGGTGCAGCGCCTCGAGCTCGCCGCGACCATGCGCGGCCACGACGACCGCGAGATCGCCCTCTTCGAGCACCGGCGCCTCGTCCTGGACGGCGACGACGTCGAGGCCCAGGTCGGGTCCGAAGCGCTCGAGCGCCGCCGCGATCGGAGTCGAGCCCACGGCGAGGACGCGCGGGGCCGGCAGCACAGGCTCCAGGAAGACCTCGATGGCCCCGCCAGAGAGGCAGGGATTCTGCACCGTGACGGCGCCGTCCTCCTTCACAACGTCCTCGTCGCCCTCCACGTCGTCGGGCAGGATGCGCAGCAGCATCGGCTCGCCGGTCTCGATCGTCTTCAACGCGTACATGCGGACGCTGTGCTCCGCACACACGCCGCCGACGAAGCCGTCGACCGACCCGTCACCGAGAACGAGCGCGACGTTCCCGGCCCGGGCGCTCGTCGGGCGCTGGGCGCGCACGACCGTCGCGGTCACGAACGGCGCGCCCTGCGCGGCGAGCTCTTCGGCCCGCCGCGCTAGAGCGTCCGATCTCACTGCGGTGGCTCGGCCCGGCCCTGCATCGCCGCCCACACGCGCGACGGGTTGCACGGCATGTCCATGTGCTTGATGCCCTTGGCCCGGTAGAGGCCGTCGATCACCGCGTTGACGATGCACGGCGGCGACCCGTTGGCGGCCGACTCGCCGACGCCCTTGGCGCCGATCGGGTGGTGCGGGCACGGCGTGACCGTCTCGCCGAGCTCCCAGTCCGGGCACTCCATCGCCGTCGGCAGCAGGTAGTCCATGAACGAGGAGTTCACGCAGTTGCCGGAGTCGTCGTAGGAGATCAGCTCCATCAGCGCCATGCCGACGCCCTCGGTGGCGCCGCCCATGACCTGGCCGTCGACGACCATCGGGTTGATGCGCACGCCGCAGTCGTCGACCGCGATGAAGCGGCGCATGAACACCTTCGCCGTGCCGGGGTCGATGTCCACGACGGCGATGTACGCGCCGCACGGGTACGTGAGGTTCGGCGGGTCGTACACGGACTGCGCGTCCAGGCCGCCCTCGAGGCCCTCGGGCATCGGGTTGGGACCGTACGCGTACTCGGCGATGTCCTCGATCTCCGCGCCCTTGGAGGGGTCGCCCTTGACGTACCAGCGGCCCTTCTCCCAGGCGAGGTCCTCGGGCGTCGTCTCGAGCATCTTGGCCGCGATCAGCCGCGCCTTGTCGCGCACGCGGCGCGCGACGACGGCGGTGGCGCCGCCGGAGACCGGGGTCGACCGGCTTCCGTAGGTGCCCAGTCCGTACGGCGTCTTGTCGGTGTCGCCGTGGCGCACCTGGATGTCGTTCGGGCCGATGCCGAGCTCCTCGGCGACGATCTGCGCGAACGTCGTCTCGTGGCCCTGGCCCTGGGTCTGCGCGCTGATCGACAGGACAGCCTTGCCCGATGGGTGAAGCCGCAGGTCGGCGCCGTCGTTCATCGCGAGGCCGAGGATGTCCATGTGCTTGCGCGGTCCGGCGCCGACGCCCTCCGTGAAGAACGTCACGCCGATGCCCATGATCTCGCCGTTGGCGAGCCGCTCCTGCTGCTCCTTGCGCAGCTCGTCGTAGCCGGCGATCTCCATCGCCACTTCCATCGTCTTCTTGTACTCGCCGGAGTCATACGTCCAGCCGGTGGGCGACTCGTACGGAAACTGCTCGGGCTTGATGAAGCTGTTCATCCGCAGCTCGATCGGGTCGACGTTCATCTCCATCGCGAGCGCATCGACCATCCGCTCGACGCAGTAGACCGCCTCCGTGATGCGAAACGAGCAGCGATACGCCACGCCGCCCGGCGACTTGTTCGTGTACACCGCCTTGACCTGGACGTGCGCCGCGTCCATGTCGTAGGACCCCGACACGATGTGGAAGAAGCCGGCCGGGAACTTCGTCGGCTGCGCGGTCGAGTCGAACGCGCCGTGGTCGGCGATCACGTCGACGCGCAGGCCGCTGATCTTGCCGCCCTTCGAGCACATCTCGGCGCTCATGATGTAGTCGCGGGCGAAGCCGGTCGTCACGAGGTTCTCGGAGCGGTCCTCGATCCACTTCACCGGCGCGCCGGCTACGATCGAACCGGCGATCGCGCAGACGTACCCGGGGTAGACGGGCACCTTGTTGCCGAAGCCGCCGCCGATGTCGTTGGTCAGGATGCGGATGTTCTGCTCGGGCAGACCCGCGACCTGCGCGTAGACCGTGCGGTGGGCGTGCGGCGCCTGGTTTCCGTTGTAGATGTCGAGCTGACCGGTCTCCGGGTTCATGTCCGCGATCATGCCGCACGTCTCCATCGGGCACGGGTGACAGCGCGGGTAGATCATGTCGACCTTGGCGAAGGCGTCGGCCTCGTTGAACACGCGGTCCGTCGCCGCCTTGTCGCCGGCCTCCCAGCTCGGGCTGGCGAGGTTGTCGGTCTGGCCGACCTTGTCGTCGCGGATCAGCGGCGCGTCGGGATCGAGCGCCTTGCGGGCGTTGACGATCGGCTCCAGCGGCTCGTACTCGACCTCGACGAGCTGCAGGGCGTCCTGCGCCGAGTAGGCGTCGGTCGCGATGACGAAGGCGACCTCCTGCAGGTGAAAGCGAACCTTGTCGCCCGCCAGCACCGACTGCGTGTCGTAGGAGATCGTCGGCATCCAGGCGAGGCCGAGCGTCTCGAGGTCCTTCGCGATGATGACCGCGGCGACGTTCGGCTGCGCCAGCGCCTCCGAGGTGTCGATCGACACGATGCGAGCGTGGGCGTGCGGGCTGCGCAGTATGGCGCCGTGCAGCATGCCCGGCAGGCGCACGTCGTCGCAGTAGTTGCCCTTGCCGGTGATGAAGCGCGCGTCTTCCTTGCGCTTCATGCGGCCATAGCCGACGGGCGCCTTCGTGACCGGTTGCGTGGCCATCTCCAGCCAGTCTTCGGTCTTTCCGGGTGCGGATTCAACAGCCATGTGTCATACCTTCCTATGTGAGGCCGACCGGGGTCTCGCCCGCGCGGTACGCGGCGGCCCAGCGGATTGCGGCGACGATGTTCTTGTAGCCGGTACAGCGGCACAGGCCGCCGGAGATGGCCATGCGGATGTCCTCTTCGGTCATCTCGGTCGGGTTGGGATGGTTCTCGATCAGCCAGTTGCCCGTGACCATCATCCCGGGGGTGCAGAAGCCGCACTGAAGCCCGTGGCACTCGTAGAAGCCCATCTGGATGGGATCGAGCGTCCCGTCCTCCTTCATCAGCCCCTCGCACGTGGTGATCTCGTTACCCTCGGCCTGCGCGGCGAGGGTCGTGCACGACTTGACCGGCTCGCCGTTCATGAGAACGACGCAGATCCCGCAGTTGGAGGTGTCACAGCCCCAGTGCGTCCCGTGCAGCTCGGCCATCTCGCGGATGTAATGGACGAGCAGCATGCGCGGCTCGACGTCGTGCGAGTGCTCCTGCCCGTTGATCGACATGGTTACCTGCATGCTTCAAACCGCCTGTTCTAGGTTCAAGTACGCTTGCCCGTGCCAGTGGGCGTGCCGCGGCACGTACTCGCCGCGAGCGCGGGCCCATGCGCGGTGCAGAGCGCGCGTGCTGAGGACGCCCGCGCAGTGGGCCTTGTAGTCCGCCGAGCCGCGGCCGTCGGAGGCCGGGTCGCAGTCCTCGGTCGCGATCTTTCCCGCCTCCTCGAAGAGCTCCGCGGATGGCTCCTGGCCGACCATCATCTCCTCGGCGCGGGTCATCGAGATCGTCGTCGGACCGACCGCGCTGCAGGCCAGGCCGGCGGTGCCGATCTTGTCGCCCTCGAGCCACAGGACGGCGGACGCCGCCGTGATGGCGAAGTCGCCGGCGCGGCGCTCGACCTTCTCGTGCGAGCTGCCGTGCTTGCCGCTGGCGATAGGAAAGCGCACCTCGGTGAGCATCTCGGTGTTCTGCACAGCCGTCATGTAGGGGCCCATGTGGAACTCGTGCATGTCCACGACCCGCTCGCCGTCGGGGCCCTTCACGACGGCCAGGCCATGGAGCGCCGTGACCACGCCGGAGAGGTCCTCCGCCGGGTCGGCCTGGCAGACCGAGCCGCCGAGCGTGCCGCGGTTGCGGACGACGGGGTCGGCGAGCACCCACTCGGCCTCTTCGAAGATGTCCGGGAACTTCTCGCTGAGCAGGTCCGAACTGAGCAGATCCTTGTGGCGCGTCATACAACCGATCCTGATCTCGCCCTCCTCCTCTCGGATGTAGCTGAGCTCTGGCTCGAGCGGGTTGATGTCGATCAAGTGGCCGGGGTTGGCCAGCCGCAGCTTCATCATCGGGATCAGGCTGTGCCCGCCCGCGAGAATCCGCGCTTTGCCATCCAGTTTGACGAGCTGCTCGATCGCGTCGTCAACGCTGGTCGCCCGTGAATACTCCACGGACGCGGGGGTCTGCATTGCCAAGGTGTGCGCTCCTCTCCGCTGCGAACTACGAATCTCTCGCGGAACACGCTGTCTCGCGAGAACTACAGGTCTCTATTGCCCTCCCTGGCCATTCTGTTATGCACGCTACCATCGGCTTTGTCAAACCGAATGAAGCGAATGCTTAATTGACCCTCTCGCAACTCCGATCGTTCCTCACGGTTGCGCGTCTCGGGTCCGTCAAGGCAGCCGCCCGGTCGCTCGATGTCAGCGACGCGGCGGTCTCGGGAGCCGTGCGTGCGTTGCGCTTGGAGCTCGGCGACGAGCTCTACATCCGCGCGGGCGGCGCGCTCGAGCTGACGCCTGGAGGCAGGCGCCTGGCGAGCGGCGCGAGCGAGATCCTCGGGCTTGCGGAGCACACCACGCGCGTTGTGCGCGAGGCGACGACCGACACGCGCACGCTGCGCGTCGCGGTGACGCCCGCGGTGGCCGAGTTCGTCGCCGAACCATTGCTCGAGTCGTTCAAGCGGCGCTTCGCGAGAATCGACGTGGCGCTGCGGATCGCGCGTAGCACCGAGTTCGTCGGGCTGCTCGGCGACCGCACCGTCGACGTCGCGCTCGGGCCGCGCGTCGGCGGCGGCGCGCAACCGTCGATCGACTCCGAGCCGTTTCTGCGCTACACGCTCGTCGTCGTCGCGGCGCTCGGCCATGCGCTGGCGCAGTCCAAGGCCGTCGCGCCGGCATCGCTCGTCGGCACGCCATGGCTGCTCGGGCCGCTCGAATCGGACGCATCCAACGAAACCGGCGGCTTCTTGGCGCGCCAGGCGATCGTCCCGCAGCGCATGCACACGTTTGGGAATTTCGCTGCTGCGCTGGGACAGGTCGTGGCGGGCCGCGGGATCACGCTCGCGATCAGGCACACGGTCACCGGCGAGCTGGAGCGCGGCGCGCTCGTCGAGCTCGACGTGCGCGGCACCCCGCTTCACGGCGTCTGGCACGCGAGCATGCTGCCGCGACCACGGCGGATCGCCGCAGCCGAAACCCTGCACGACTTCCTCATGCTGCCGGAGACGATCCGGGTGCTGCTGGCCCGCTCGGGCGGCGTGCCGGCGGAGCGCTTCCGCGCACGGGCGCCGATGAACGCCGAGCGCCGGAGGTGACTACGCCTCGGCCTCTTCCTGTTTTTTCAGCTCCTGGTGCATGTTCACGGCGTTGTGCTCCTCGAGGTCGCAGTAGCGTGGCTTGTAGCTCTCGCCATAGCCGCGGTCCTCTGAATCCGCCGCCGGGCGGTCACAGCCGGGGAAGATGCAGGTCTTGTCGTTGTAGCGCTCGGTCTCTTCGTCTGTCTCGGCCATGTGGATCTCCTCGCTCAATCCGCTTCTACCCGCGCGCCGTCCAACGTAGCACCACGCTGCGGTTGCGACGGGTCGGGGTCATCTTGGCGCGTCGGCCACCCTGGCTTGGCGCGCGGGCACTGTGCGACCTACGCAGATGCGTGGCCATCGGATCAGCGAGCGGAGCCGGTGCAGGCGCCACCCGCCGGCCGATCAGGTCTGCGGAAGCGTTCCCTGCACCCACGTCGGGGGGCCGTCCTCGGGATGCTCCTGCTTCCAGATCGGCGCCTGCGACTTGACCGCATCGAGCAGCGCGCGCGCTCCCGAGAATGCCTCGCTACGGTGGGGAGCCGAGGCCGCGACAACGACGCTCGGCTCGCCGAGCGGCACGGTACCGGTGCGGTGGGCGACGGCGACGGCGCAGAGCCCGTGCTCCCGTGCGGTGGCTTCGGCGAGCCGCTTGATCTGCTCGCGTGCCATCTCGACGTAGGCCTCGTACTCGAGGCTCTCGACTTCGCGCGTCGTGCCGATGAAGACGACGGTACCACCTGAGGAGGGATCGCCCACGAGCCGCCGGACCGCGTCGACGTCGAGCGGGTCGCCGGTGACCTGCGCGAGGCGGACGGGGCTCAGTCCGGTGCGCGGGCCATGCGCCCCGCCGCTCACCGGAGGCACGAGCGCGAGCTCGTCGCCGTCGGCCAGCGGGTGGTCGTTGTCGACGTACTCGCGCGCGACGGCGACGACGAAGGGAGCGCGCTCGGGCAACCCGCTCAGCGCTCCGCGTCGCAGCTCGCCGATCGCGTCGGCTACGGTGGATCCCTCGGACAGGCGCAGATCGAGCGTTGCCGCGCCGGCTTGTTCGCGCAGGACCGCAAAGAGTCGAACCGTGATGTCCATGACCCTGATACTAGGACCCTGAGCGATCGAGCTACGATCGCTGATCCACGGTCGCGGATCGGACGTATACGCGCCCAGGGGCCGGTAAGTGGGTAGTGCTGAGGGATGGAGAGCAATCCGATGTCGTCGTATGAGCCGTTGATCGATGGGCATGGCAGGACGATTGGAGATGTGCGTGTGTCGGTCACGGACCGCTGCAATTTCCGCTGTCAGTACTGCATGCCGGCCGAGGGTTTGCCGTGGCTCGAGCGCGATCAGGTCCTGAGCTTCGAAGAGCTGCACCGGCTCGTCTCGCTGCTTGCGCGGATGGGCGTGCACGACGTCAGGCTCACCGGCGGCGAGCCACTCGTTCGGCGCGAGTTCCCGCGGCTTGCGGCGATGCTGTCCGCGATCGAGGGCGTCGAGGACCTCAGCGTGACGACCAACGGGTTCTTGCTCGAGCGCGACGCCGAGGCGCTCGTCGCGGCGGGGATCAACCGCTTCAACGTCTCGATCGACTCGCTGCAGCGCGACCGCTTCTTCGAGATGACCCGCCGCGACTCGCTCCCCAAGGTGCTGAGGGGCCTGGAGAAGCTGGCCACCTACCCCGAGGCGCACCCGATCAAGATCAACGCGGTGGGAATGCGCGGCTTCACCGAGGAGGAGACGCTGCCCTTCGCGCGCTTCGCCCGCTCGCACCCCTACGAGGTGCGCTTCATCGAGTTCATGCCGCTGGACGCCGACCACGCGTGGGACCCGAGCCTGGTGCTGACGGGGGACGAGATCCGCGCGGCGATCGACGAGGCCTATCCGCTCGAGGCCGAGCCGCGCGAGCCCAGCGCGACGGCGCGCGTGTACCGGTTCGCCGACGGCCAGGGCAAGATCGGCTTCATCAACCCGCTGTCCGAGCCGTTCTGCGGCGACTGCGACCGCATCCGGGTGACGGCGGAGGGCAGGCTGCGCACCTGCCTGTTCAGCCTGCACGAGACCGACCTGCGCACCCCGATGCGCACAGGCGCCTCCGACGACGAGCTGCGCGAGACGATCCGCGACGCCGTGTGGCGCAAGGAGCTCAAGCACCGCGTCAACGAGCCCGGCTACCGCCAGCCCGAGCGCTCGATGTCGCAGATCGGCGGCTGATCCGCTCCGCCTCCCGCTGCGTAGAGAGCTGTGGCCAGCTCATCGATCGGGAGGTGCAGGACACATGGGAAACAAGAGCCTCGCTGCAGGGGCTTCATTGCTGATCGGCGCGTCGTATGTCGCCATCGGCCTGCTCGGATTCGCCATCACGGGCTTCAACAACTTCTTGACGGACACGGGGGACACGCTCGCGTTCGGCTTTGCGAGCATCAACCCGATGCACAACCTCGTCCACGTGGCGATCGGCGCGTTCCTGATCGTGATGACGCGCTTCTCGACGGCCACCAACGAGGGCGCGCTGATGGGCGTCGGCCTCTTCTACAT
>JALZJA010000370.1 GCA_030860005.1 Actinomycetota bacterium | reverse complement strand
GCCGGTGGCGCTCACGCAGGCGTCGAGCAGCTCGGGCCCGGCCTCGCGGCCCAGCCGGTCGCGCAGCACCACACCCACGGCGTCCGCGCTGAGCGCGGCTGGACCCACCCGCCGCACGGGCGCCGCGTCGAGCAGCCGGGCGACGAGCTCTGGTGCCTCACCACCGCGAACGCCCACGACGAGCGCGATGCGAAGCGCCTCGACTCGCCGGGAGAGATACAGCAGGAAGCGCACGGAGGCGGCGTCCGCCCAGTGCGCGTCATCCACCAGCAGCGCCCGGGGAGCGCGCGCCGCAAGTGCGGCCGTCAGCGCGTACAGGCCGTGTACCACCCCCGCGGTCTCCTCGGCCCCGCCGGGCTCGCCCGCCGCAGCCCTGAGCACGCGCGCACCGGCCGCCGCGACACCCTCCGGACCCGGGTCGGAACCCGAGAGGGCGGGCTCGAGCAGGCCGCGGACCACCGCGTAGGGCACGCGCTGCTCGAGTTCGTGCGCACACGCGCGCAAAGTGAGGACGCCGTGCCCCGGCGCGGCGGCCGCCACGTCGTCGAGCAATCGCGTCTTGCCGATGCCGGGCAGGCCCTCGAGGAGCACGACCGACCCGCGGCCGCGCGCCGCCCCCGCCAGCGCATCGTGCAGTTCCGCGCGCTCGGCGTCGCGCTCGAGCAGGCCCGGACCGAGCTCCTCGCTACCCACGGCGAGACCGTACCGCGCAGGGTCCGGTTCTACTCGGGGGGCTGGTGCCGAAGATGGCTCGATTCGTTCTCGAGTACTTCTCGTTCGAGTACCTCTCGTGTCGCATCCGCTGATACTTTCGTGACACTTCACAGGTGATTGTGAAGTGTCGTGAGTTGTTTAGCGCGGATGTCTCGGTTTCTTCAGTCAGGTGTCGTGAGTTGTTCAGTAGCGCGCGCGGTTGAGGATGCGTAGTCGGCGCGGCCGGGATGGTCTTCTGGCCGGCGCCCGACGGGGCTGAGTGCTCCGAGCGGTGGCGGCTCGCGGAGGTGTGGGTCCAGGCCGTAGATCATTTCGGGCGCGGGGATGATCTCGGTCTGGCCGGGGGGTGTGAGGAGCACGCGCTGCTTGAGCAGGCTTTGCAGGGCGACGCGTTCGCTGTTTGATGCGGTCTTGAACCAGCGATCGTCGAGCTCGCCGCGGGTGGCCGTGAGCAGCAGCCTTGCGGTGATGTGGTTGGGGCCGCGGTCTCGTGGGCCGATGCGGTGCAGCGCTTGTTGTTGGTTGTCGCTGAGGTGCTGGGTGGCGGGCCTGATCGCGCATTGCTGCCAGCCATTGCGATGTAGCCGCGCACCGGTCGACTGCAGGCGGTCTCCGAGGACGCTGAGTGCGTGTCTGGTGCGCTCGAGCTTCCATTCGAGCGCACGCGCGAGCTCGGCGATCGCAACGACGCCGGGAACGCTCTGCAGCGGCTGCTTCGACGATGCGGTCGTCGCTGCTGGGATCGACCGCTTCGCGGGGGCTGTGGGCGAAGAGCTCTTGTGGAGCGACGCCGAGCAGCTCCGCGAGACGCGCGACGAGCTCAGTGGGAGCTGGTCGTGGTTGGAGCCTTCCTCGAGGCCGCGGATGGTGCTGGCGCTGACTCCGAGCGCGCGGGCGAAGCGACGGGTCGAGTATCCGGCCTGCAGCCGCAGCCGGCGCAGCGTCGCGGTGTCCAGCAGGGCGTTGGCCTGCAGGCGCAGGCGGCGATGCTCTGCCTGCGCGTGGCGTGGCGTTGTCGGCGTCGGCGTGGGCGTTTGAGCGTTCGCGGGCGTCATAGAGGTTGGAGGCTCAGGCCGCGGCGGCGCATCCAGTGGCCGTGCTGCTGTGCGGTGGGTGAGGACCAGCCGCTGACGAGCGGTCGTCCGATGTCGCGCGTGACGCGTCGCAGCTGCTGCTGGACGCCGGCGGCCGTCAGTCGCTCTCCAGTGCTCGTCGTAAACAGCGGCCCGTCGGGCGGCGCGTCGCGCAGGTCGCGGTCAACGGCATGGGCTCGCAGGAAGAGGCTTGCCGCCGGCACCGCGAGCTTGCGGTCGCCGAGGTCAATGGCGTTGTATGCGCGGGCCCATCTGCGCCCGGCGTAGATCTGGTCGGCGTTGAGCATCGCCAGCTGCCAGGGCGTCAGCTTGGTGGCGATCGACAAGGCGGCGAGCGCACTGGTCTTGGGCTGGATGTACACGCGCAGCTGCTCGTACGTGTCGTCGTCGATCTCTGCTGGTGGCTCGACGTGGTGCGCGGCGGCGAGCGCCTCGACGTCGACCTTCAGCAGCCACCAGTGGCGCAGAAACGCGACCTGGGCGCCGCGCAGGCGCGTGAGCTGCTCGTTGACGTCGGCCCGGTACAGGTCGCCGGTGAGAAACCTGCCGACCTCGTCCTCGCTGATCGGGCCGCGCCCGGCCAGCCAGCGACACGTGCTGTCGTGGGCCTTGCGGTATGGACCGTCCCGGGTTCGACGGAGACCGGGTTATCAGGTTTCCTCTTTCATGAGATTGAGAGAGGGGGAGTCAGAACGTACCGGTTATCGCATAGTGCTTCGAACTCTGCAGGCGGCACGTCATCGAGGCTGCTGTGCAGGCGCTCGTGGTTGAACCAGCCAACCCACTCGACGATCGCCAGCTCCAGCTGGCTGCGGGTGCGCCACGGGCGGTCGGCGATCAGCTCGGTCTTGAAGGAGTCCACGAAGGATTCGGCGAGCGCGTTGTCGTAGGCGTCGCCGGTCGAACCGAGCGAGCCGGCGACGCCGTGATCGTCGAGCGCGTCGTTGAACTGCGCGCTGGTGTACTGCGACCCGCGGTCGGAGTGGTGGATCAGCAGCGCCGCAGGGTCGGGGCGGCGTTGGCCGACGGCCATGTCCAGGGCGTCCTGGACAAGCGCGGTGCGCATGTGCGCGGCGAACTGCCAGCCGACGATCATGCGGCTGAAGCAGTCGATCACGAAGCTGAAGAACACGAGGCCCTCCCAGCAGCGGATGTCGGTGAAGTCCGCGCACCACTTCTCGTCGGGGCGCTCGGCGCTGAAGTCGCGATCGAGCAGATCGGGCGAGCTGACCGCGTCGGCGCCCTGGATCGTCGTTCTCCACGGCTTTCCGCGGCGCTTGGCGCCCACGATCGCTTTGGCGGCCATCAGACGCTCGATCTGGCAGCGCGGCGCGGTCTCGCCTTGACGGCGCAACGCCTTCCACATCCGCCGCGACCCGTAGGCCTCGTAGTTCGCCGCGTGCGTCTTGCGGATCACGGCCAGCAGCCGCTCGTCCTCCACAACGCGCGCGGACCGCTGCCCGGTCGCGCGATGGTAGTACGCCGACGCCGATACCCCGAGGGTTTGGCAGATGAGCTCGACCCCGAAGTCAGCGCGGCGCTCGTCGACGAACGCGCTCACCTCGATCGGGTCGGGTCGAGCTCCCCGGCGAAAAACACCGACGCGGCCTTGAGGATCTCGTTGGCCTTCCGCAGCTGCTTGACCTCGCCGCGCAGCCGCGCGAGCTCGTCGCGCTCAGCGCTGGTGAGACGGTCCTGGCGGCTGCCGGCGTCCGCTTCGGCCTGGCGCACCCACAACCGAAGGGCTTCCTTGTGCACGCCGAGATCGCGCGCGACCGCGGCGATCGGACGCTGGCTTTCGAAGACGAGGCGCACAGCGCGCTCACGCAGCTCGTCGGGGTACTTCTTGGATCGTGGCATGACAGGGGACTTCCTCTCCCCAGGACCGAAATCCTGGTTTGAAGGTCTCCGTCAAAGCCGGGACG
>JALZJA010000367.1 GCA_030860005.1 Actinomycetota bacterium | reverse complement strand
TCCGCTGACCGACGCGCTGCCGAAGACGCTGCTCCCGGTCGACGGCGACCGTCCGATCCTCGACGTGACGCTCGCCAACCTCAAGCACGTCGGGCTCGACGAGGTCGTGGTGGTCACGGGCTTCGCCGCCGATGCGGTGCGCGCGCAGGTCCCGGAGCTCGAGCGACGCCACGGTGTCCGCCTCGAGCTGGTCTATAACGCCAAGGCGGAGATCTGGAACAACGCGTACTCGCTGTGGTGCGCGCGCGGGGCGTTCGCCGAGGGCGTCCTGCTCGTCAACGGCGACACCGTGCACCCCGCCGCCGTCGAGGAGCGCATGCTCGCGGCTCGCGGCCCGGAGCTGCTGCTCGCCCTCGACGACGTCAAGACGCTGGGTCAGGAGGAGATGAAGGTCGAGCTCACGCCCGACGGCCGCCTCGCCGAGATCAACAAGGCGCTCGACCCGCGCACGGCCGCCGGCGAGTACGTCGGCGTCACGCTGATCGAGCCGGCCGCGGCGAACGGCCTCGCCGACGCGCTCGAGGCGACCTGGCGGCGCGATCCGTCGCTCTACTACGAGGACGGCTTCCGGGAGTTCGCCGACCGCGGCGGCGAGGTCCGCACCGCCTCGATCGGCGCCGTCGAGTGGGTGGAGGTCGACGACCACGCCGACCTCGCGCGGGCGAGGGAGTTCGCATGCCGGTACTAGCGCGGATGATCGGCGCGCCGCTGGCGATTGACGTCCGCACGGGCGCGGTCGCCGGGCTAGCCCCGCTGCTGGCTGACCGGCGGATATCGAGCGGCGGCCACGTGGCGATCGCGGTCGGCCCGGGTCAGGGCGAGGAGATCGCCGCGACCGTCGAGTCGGCGCTCGAGAACTGCACGGTGTTCGCCATCGCCGAGGGCGACCTCGCGTCGGCCACCGACCTCGCGGCGCGGTTGCGAGGGGGCTTCTACGACGCCCTGGTTGGGATCGGCGGCGGGCGGACGCTCGACGTGGCCAAGTACGCGGCCAGCCTCACCGGACTGCCGATGGTAGCGGTGGCCACCAACCTCGCGCACGACGGGATCGCCTCGCCGGTGTCGTCGCTCGAGCACGAGGGCCGCAAGAGCTCCTACGGCGTGCAGATGCCGATCGCGGTAGTCGTCGACCTCGACTACGTCCGCCGCAGCCCGCCCGAGATGCGCCGCTCGGGGATCGGCGACGCCGCGAGCAACCTGTCGGCGATCGCCGACTGGCAGCTCGCCGAGCGCGAGCGCGGCGAGACCGTCGACGGGCTCGCGGTGACGTTCGCGCGCACCGCGGCCGAGGCGATCCTCAACCGCATCGACGGGATCGAGGACGGCGCCTTCCTGACCGCTCTAGCGGAGGCGCTGATCCTCTCGGGCCTCGCGATGGCGGTCGCGGGGAGCAGCCGGCCGTGCAGCGGCGGCGACCACGAGATCGTCCACGCTGTCGACCACCTGTTCCCGCGCTCGGGCAACCACGGCGAGCTCGCGGGGATGGGAGCACTGTTCGCGTCGTACCTGCGCGGAGACCTCGAGCTCGTCGCGCACCTCGACGCCTGCCTGCGCCGCCACGGCCTCCCCCGCACGCCCGACGACCTCGGCCTGAGCGATGACCAATTCGCCCAGGCCGTCGTCTACGCACCCGCCACGCGTCCCGACCGCTTCACGATCGTCGAGCACCTCGACCTCGACGAGGACGGCGCCCGGCGGCGCGTCCGCGAGTATGTCGACTCCCTCGATCGCTGAGCTGCGGGCGGTCTGCCAGCCGGAGTCGCTGCTCGGGCGCGCGGACGCCGAGCACTGGGCGGGCCGGCTGTACATGCGCCGCGTGTCGCCGTACGCGACGCGGCTGCTGATCGCCACGCCGCTCACCCCCAACGCGGTCACCGCCCTGATGATCGTGTGCGGTCTGCTCGCCGCGCTGTCGCTCACGCTGCCCGGAGTGCTCGGGGCGGTCGGCGCCTTCGTGCTCATCCAGCTCCAGCTGCTGTTCGACTGCTGCGACGGCGAGGTCGCGCGCTGGCGGCGGCAGTTCTCGCCGAAGGGCCTCTACCTCGACCGCATCGGCCACCTTTCGACCGACGCCGCGCTGGCCGCGGCGCTCGGAGTGCGCGCCGACGGCGGCTGGGGCTCGATCGACGGCTGGACGACGCTCGGCCTGCTCGTCGCCGCGCTCGTGCTCTTCCTGAAGTCCGAGAGCCACCTGGTTGAGGCGACGCGCGCCCTCTCGGGCCGGCCGGCGGCGCCGGCCCTCGCGGAGGCATCCGGGCCGCCGCCCGGCGTGCTCGGCCGGGCTCGGCGCGCCGTCCGCTACCTGCCCTTCTTCCGCGCCTTCCTGGCCATCGAGGCGACGCTGCTCGCGCTGGTCGCGGCCGTGGTCGACGGGATCGTCGGCGACCTCAGCGCGACCCGCACCCTGCTGATCGCGCTCGTCCCGGTGGCGCTCGTGACCGTCACCGGCCACCTGGTGGCCATCCTTGCCTCGAAGCGTCTCGAGTGAGCGCGACCTTCGGCATCGTGGTGCTGACCCAGGGCGACCGGACGCGGGAGCTGCACCTCGGGCTCGAGTCGCTGCTGCGCCAGCGCGGCGTCGACCTCGACATCGTGGTCGTTGGCAACGGTTGTGAGCCGGCCGGCCTGCCGGCGGGCGTGGGCTCGCTCGCGCTGGCGGTGAACGTCGGTGCGACCGCGGGACGCAACGCGGGCGTTCCGGGCGTCCGCGGCGAGCTCCTGCTCTTCCTCGACGACGACGCCCGGCTCCCCGACGACGATGCGCTCGAGCGCATCGCAGGCGCCTTTGCCGCGAGGCCTCGCCTCGGCGTGCTCCAACCCAGGGTCGCCGACCCGGCGGGGGCATCGCCGCCTCGCCACTGGGTCCCGCGCCTGCGGGTCGGCGATCCGGCTCGCAGCAGCGAGGCGACGACGGTCTGGGAGGGCGCGGTCGCCATGCGCCGACGAGCGTTCGACGAGGTCGGCGGCTGGCCGGAGGAGTTCTTCTACCTGCACGAGGGCGTCGACCTCGCCTGGCGCGCGCTCGACGCGGACTGGGAGGTCTGGTACGCCGGCGACGTTCTCGCGCTGCACCCCGCCCTCCCGGCGGTGCGCCACGGCCTCTTCCACTACGTGAGCGCGCGCAACCGAGTGTGGCTCGCCCGCCGTCACCTTCCCGTCCTTCTCGGAGCGGTGTACGTCACCGTCTGGCTCCTGCGCACGGGCGCGCGCCTGCGCACGCGGGCCGACGCGCGCGAGACCCTGCGCGGCTACGGCGACGGCCTCACGCAGCCGTGCGGGACGCGGCGGCGGCTACGCTGGCGCACGCTCTGGCGCATGACGCTGGCGGGTAGGCCGCCGCTCGTCTGAGCGGTCCGCCCGACGACCGTGCGGCCCTCCGCCGAGCGACCCTGCCCGGGGGGCGCTCGAAGCCCGCCCGCCCCGCGACTACCCTCCACCGCGATGGATCTGAAGACCGAGACGTCCCCCGCGCCCGAGCGCGACGCCCCGACCGGCGCCGGGGTGGTCAAGGAGGCGCCCGAGGCCGCACCCGCCCGCGACGACGGGTTCACCTCCGAGCGCCACGTCTACCGGCCCCACCGCGCCGGGCTGCCGCCGATTCTCCCCTACGTGCGGGCGGTCTGGCGGCGGCGCCAGTTCACCTTCGAGTTGTCGCGGACCACCCTGCGCAGCTCCCAGTTCAACACGGTCTTCGGGCAGCTGTGGCTCGTGATCAACCCGCTGCTGCTGGCCTTCGTCTACTTCCTGCTCGTGGAGATCCTCAGCCGGCGCAACGGAGGCGCGCCGTTCTTCGCGCACCTGATGG
>JALZJA010000366.1 GCA_030860005.1 Actinomycetota bacterium | reverse complement strand
CCCGAGCTCCAGCAGCCGATCGGCGAGCCACGGGCCGTTGCGGTCCGACACGCGCCCGGTCAGCACCTCGGTGCCGGTGACGAGGATGCCCGCGCGGACTGTCACTCGCAGTACGCGCGCCGCGCCTCGGACAGAGGCTGGCGGCCCCGACTCTGCGTGATCTCCAGGCCGATCGCCTCATCCGACGCTGAGACCGCGCGCGCGTGGCCGTTGATGCGCAGCCTCACGTTCGCGTTGCCGAGCGTGAGTCGGAACCGGCGAGATCGGTACGTCGCGGTCTTGTCGCCCGCCTGCAGCGTCTTGCCGTCGACGAGCGTGCGGTTGCCGTCCTTCAGGCAGACGTAGACCTGTCCGGTCGCGACGAGCTGCAGGCGCACGCGCTTGCGCTTGGTTTTCTGCGACGGGCCCTTGGCGGGCGGGTTCGCGGCGTCCCTCGTGGTCGGCGTCGTCTGCGTCAGCGCGGTCGACGGTGAGTCGTCGCCGCCGGTACCCAGCGCGTACAGCGCGACCAGGAGCAACGCGAAGATGAGCCCGATCGTCACGCCGCGCGGGATGAGCGGGCCGCTGCGCCGCCGCTCGCGACCCGGCGCCGCGGCGCTGATCGGCTGTAGCTCGACGTCGCTGAGATGCTCGTGGCGCTGCTTGTACTCGTCGACGAGCAGCTTGGCATCGAGGTCCAGCGCCTCCGCGTAGGTGCGCAGGAAGCTCTTGATGTACGTGGGGCCCGGAAGCAGGTCCCACTCCTCGTTCTCCAGCGCGCGGAGGTACTTCGCCCGGATCTTCGTCTCGGCCTCGAGATCTGCGACGTCGATCCGCGCGCGCATCCGTGCCTCGCGCAGCGTGGCCCCTATTTCCGGCATGCGCGAGAGGCTACTCGTGCACCGGTTCGGGCTCGACGCCTGCAATCGCCGGCTCGTCCGTCGCCCGCGAGGGCGCAACGACGCCGCGCTCGCGCAGGTTTGCGATGAAGCGATCGACGTCGCCGGCGCCGACCAGCACCTGGCGCGGCTTGGAGCCCTCGTAGCCGCTGATGACGCTGCGGCGCTCGAGCATGTCGATGAGCCGCCCGGCGCGCGTGTAGCCCAGCCGCAGCCGGCGCTGGAGCATCGACGTCGACGCGGTCCCCATCTCCACGACGAGGCGGATCGCGTCCTCGAGCAGCGGGTCCTCGTCCGGGCTGAAGCCGTCGTCCTCGACGGCGAGCCCGGCGTCCTCGGCCTCGACATCCTCGAGCAGGTCCTCGCGCAGCTCCGGCTCGCCCTGCTTGCGCCAGAACGTCGTCAGCGCCTCGATCTGCGGCTCGTCGATGTAGGCGCCCTGGATGCGCTGCAGCCGCGACGAGCCGACCGGCGAGAAGAGCATGTCCCCCTGTCCGAGCAGTGACTCCGCCCCGTTCTGGTCGAGGATCACGCGCGAGTCGGTCTGCGAGGAGACGCTGAAGGCGATCCGGCTCGGGACGTTCGCCTTGATCATGCCCGTGAGGACGTCCACGCGCGGGGACTGCGTCGCGAGCACGAGGTGGATGCCGACCGCGCGCGCCTTCTGGGCGAGGCGGATGATCGAGTCCTCGACGTCGGCCGGCGCGACCATCATGAGATCGGCGAGCTCGTCGATGACGCACAGGATGTAGGGCAGCGGCGGCTCGTTGCGCTTCGCGCGCGACCGGTTGAGCTCGATGAGCGAGCGCGTCTTGGCCAGCGACATGATCGAGTAGCGCTGCTCCATCTCCTTGACGAGGTTCTGCAGCGCGTTGGCCGCCATCCGCGGGCTCGTGATGACCGGCGTGAGCAGGTGCGGGATCGACTCGTAGTGGTTGAGCTCTACCTGCTTGGGATCGATCAGGACGAGTCGCAGCTCGTGCGGCGTCGCGCGCAGGAGCACGCTGGAGAGCATCGCGTTGATCGCGCCCGACTTGCCCGCGCCGGTCGTGCCCGCGACGAGCAGATGCGGCATCTTGGAGAGGTCGGCGCCGATCGCCTTGCCGGCGACGTCCTTGCCGAGCCAGACGGTCAGCGGCGACCAGCCGGCCGGCGCGTCCTGGAAGACGTCGCCGAGCTGCACGATCCGCCGCCGCTGGTTGGGGACCTCGACGCCGACCGCCGTCTTGCCGGGGATCGGCGCGAGGATGCGGATGTCGGTCGCCGCCAGCGCGTAGGCGAGGTCGTCCTTGAGCTGGGCGACCTTGCTCATCTTGATGCCGGGGGCGAGGCGCAGCTCGAAGCGCGTGATGTGCGGCCCGGCGACGGTGCCGACGACCTTCGACTCGACGCCGAAGTGCCCGAGCGCCTCGACCAGTCGCGCGGCGGTCTTCTCCTGGCCGGCGGTGTCGGGGCGCGACTGCTCGGCGGTCGCGCGCTTGAGCACCTCCGCGCTCGGCAGGCGCCACTGGAACGCGGGGTCGTCGGTGACCGAGCCGCGCAGGCGCCCCTGCGGCGTGAGCTCTTCGGGAGACGGCGGATCGAGCGCGCGGCGCACGAGCGTAATCGCGTCGTCCGCGGCCTCGCGCTCGGACGAAGGCTCCGGCTCGGGCGCGGGCTCGTGGTGGTCGTCGACGCCCTCGTCCGGCGGCTCCTCCTCCTCGCCGAACAGATCGGGGTAGCGCGTGGCGCC
>JALZJA010000359.1 GCA_030860005.1 Actinomycetota bacterium | reverse complement strand
AGCCGCAGGAGCGCGAGCCCGGGGTGCGGATCGCGCCCGAGCTCGCTCGCCTCGCGGTATGCCCGCTGGGCGGCGCTGAACTCGCCGCGCACGCGATGCACCTCGCCCTGGACATAGTGCGCCTCGGCGAGCGCCTTGCGCTGGTTGCCGCGCGCGGCCCGCCGCGCCGCGCAGCGCGCCTCCTCGAGCGCGTCCGACCAGGCTCCGTGCAGCTGCATGATCTCGGCGCGGTGCACGTGGCAGCGCCCGCTGAAGGCAACCATGTCCGGCTGGCGCTCGCACCAGCGAGTCAGCGCCTCCGTCCACTCCTGGGCGCGGCGCATCTCGTACGCGGCCTGGCAGCCGAGGATGACGCCGCAGTAGACGACGCCGCGCGCGATCGGCGACAGCTGGCCGGTCGTGACCGCGACCATCGCCTCGTCGAACAGCGCCAGTCCCTCGGCGATGCGGCCGTCGAGCACGAGCAGGTGGCCCTGGGTGTGCGCCGCGAGCGCGAAGAGGTCCTGATCTCCGTGGCGATCGGCGATCGCGACCGCCTGGCCGGCGATGGCCGCGGCCGCGCCGAGCTCGCCGGCCGCCTGACGCTGGAAGGCGAGCGGCATGAGCAGGTAGCCGCGCTCCACGCAATCCTCGTCGAGGCGCTCGACGAGCCGCTGCGCGCGCCCGAGCCAGCCACTCCCGCGGGCCATGTCGCCGGTCGTCACGAGGTGCATGCCCAGCCAGAACGCGGTCTGCGTCGCCTGCTCGGTCGCCTCGGCGTCGAGCTGCGCCTGATGCGCGCGCGTGAGCGTCTCGACGTACTCCTCGTCGCGGCCGAGCATGTAGGCGGCGGTCGCCAGCAGCCAGAGGTCGCCGGCGGCGAGCGGCGACGAGCGGTCGGCGACGCCGAGCGCGGCATGGGCGTCTCGCCAGGCGCCCCGGGCGCACAGCGCGCGGCCCCGATCGAGCTGCTCGTCGCGCGGCATGCCCGGCACCGTACCGCCCGCCGCAACCCGCCGGAGCATGCGGCCTCGACCCACCAAACCGCCGCCGCGTGAAAGCGGGGCGACCGGGTCTGCGCGTTCAGGTCGGTGACCACCGCTGACCTTCGGCGCCCGGCCGGGGAGGCGTGTCCGCGATACGCTCGCGAGGCGATCGGCGACATCCTGTCTCTGTTCGCGACGTCGACGGGGGTCTTTCGTATCGATGGGTGATGACGCTCGGGTCTTGCGCGAGCTCGAGGCCGCGTCGTTGGGGTTGCCCGGTGGGTTGGAGGTGTCGTGGCTGGGCGTCTCGGGCTACCGCCTGACCTGCGAGGGCGTCTCGCTGTTCGTGGACCCGTACGTGTCGCGGGTGCCGCTGCGCGCGATGGTGATGCGCAGGCCGGCGATGCCCGACGCGGCGATGATCGACCGCTACGTGTCAGTCTCGGGATCGGTCGCCGGCGTGCTCGTCGGCCACACCCATTTCGATCACGCGGTCGACGCTCCCGCCATCGCCCGGCGTTACGGCGCCAAGGCGTATGGGTCGCCCTCGCTGGCGCATCTCATGCGCCTCCACGGGCTGGGCCACCTCGCGGTCGAGGTCGTTGCTCATCAGCCCTATGAGCTGGGACCGTTCGTCGTGCGCTTCGTGCCCAGCCGCCACTCCAAGCTGCTGTTCGGCCGCAAGGTGCCGATGGACGGCGAGCTGACGTGCGATCACCTCCACGCGCTCACCCCGCGGGCGTACAAGTGCGGAGCCGTGTGGGGCATCCGCATCGACGTGGCGGGCGTGAGCTTCTATCACCAGGGCAGCGCCAACCTCGATGACGACGAGCTGCGCGAGGGACCTGTGGACGTGTTTCTCGCCGGCGTCGCCGGACGCGGCGTCACGCCCTACTACTGGCATCGGATCCTGCCCCGCCTTGATCCGCGCGTCGTCGTGCCCACGCACTACGACGACTTCTTTGCGCCGCTCGGCCGGCGGCTGGGCTTCGTGCGCGGCGTGAAGCTGTCCGAGGTGCCGCAGGAGGTGTCGGCGGTCTCGCGTGACGCCCGCGTGGCGGCCCTTCCGCGTGTCGACCGTCCTTGAGCCACGGCACGCAGAGCGACGAGTCCCGGACGGTCGATCGCCGTGCGGGAGCGGTCGGTCGGGTGGCGCTACCGCAGCAGTCGGACGCGGATTGGCAGGTCCAGTTCAGCCCACGCGCGCTCTGCGGTCAGCACCTCGGCCCGGACGCTGCGCACGGCTAGTGGGTCGCCCAGGAACGTTGTGCGTGAAACCCCGGGATGCCGGCGCCGCCGGGCAAGGACGCAGGATCGAAGGTGTGGCCCTGCCACATCGGACGCCGCCCTGGCGGTGATCGGCGCCCGAGGTTTCGGGTGCAACGTTTGTGGGTGGCCCACTAGAGCAAGGCAGCAGCGGTCGCCG
>JALZJA010000316.1 GCA_030860005.1 Actinomycetota bacterium | reverse complement strand
TCCGCGGGGAGGACGGCGACGCCTACGCCGCGCACGTCATCGCGCTCGCGTCGCGCGCGCCGCACATTACGCTCGACGACGGTGCCGACCTGCTCAGCGTGCTGCACGCCGGCGACGAGGCCTGGCGCGCCGACCTCATCGGCGGCACGGAGGAGACCACGACCGGCCTCGTGCGCCTGCGCGCGCTACAGGATGAGGGGCACCTGCGCTGCCCGGTGCTGGCCGTCAACGAGGCGCTGACCGAGCGCTCGTTCAACGATCGCTACGGCACCGGCCAGTCGACGCTCGACGGGATCCTGCGCGCGACGAACCTGCTGCTCGCCGGCCGCACGGTCGTCGTCCTGGGCTACGGCTGGACGGGCAAGGGCGTCGTGCTGCGCGCCCGCGGCGCCGGCGCCTCGGTGATCGTCTGCGAGGTCGATCCGCTGCGCGCGCTCGAGGCCCGCATGGACGGCTGCGAGGTCATGCCGGCGCTCGAGGCCGCCGAGCGCGGCGACGTGTTCATCACGGTCACCGGCGGGCGCGACGTGCTCGCCCGCGAGCACTTCACGCGCATGAACGACGGCGCGATGCTCGCCAACGCCGGCCACTTCGACGTCGAGATCGCCGTCGACCAGCTCGCCGGGCTCGCGTCCGCGCGGCGCCAGGTGCTGCCGCTCGTCGAGCAGTTCGAGGTCGGTCCGACGCAGCGCCTGAACCTCATCGCCCAGGGCCGCGTCGTGAACCTCGCCGCCGCCGAGGGCCACCCGGGCTCGGTCATGGACATGTCGTTCGCCAACCAGGCGCTGTGCGTCGAGCACCTCGCCCGCCACGGCGCCGGTCTCGAGCACCGCGTGCACCCGGTCCCGCCCGACATCGATCGCGAGGTCGCGCGCCTGAAGCTCGAATCGCTCGGCGTGCGGATCGACGAGCTGACCGAGAACCAGCGGGCGTACCTCACGAGCTGGCGCTCCTGACTAACCTCCCCCCGCGGTGAGCGACGCCAGCCTGGAGAAGATGCGCGCGGACGGGGCGACCGATGCCGCGGTCGCGACGTTCGAGCACTACCGCGATCTGCTGCGCTCCGGTGAGGGGGGCGTGCTGCGCGAGCCCGAGCTCGAGCCCGTCGAGTCGCTGCCCGACGCCGACGAGCTGGCCGACGACGAGCAGGGCGCGCGCGACGCGCTGCAGCGCGCCGTCGTCATCAAGCTCAACGGCGGCCTCGGGACGAGCATGGGCATGACCGCGCCCAAGTCGCTGCTGCAGGTGAAGGACGGCCTCAGCTTCCTGGACATCACCGTGCACCAGATCCAGCACCTGCGCGAGAGCACGGGCGCGCGGCTGCCGCTCGTGCTCATGAACAGCTTCGCGACACGCGACGCCTCGCTCGAAGCGCTCGCGCCATACGAGGACCTTCCGGTCGAGGGCGTGCCGACCGACTTCGTCCAGAGCAAGGTGCCCAAGCTCACGGCCGACGACCTCGAGCCGATCGAGTGGTCAGACGATCCGGCGCTGGAGTGGGCGCCCCCGGGTCATGGCGACCTCTATCCGTCGCTGCTGGGTTCGGGGATGTTGCAGGCGCTGCTCGACGGCGGCTACGAGTACGCGTTCATCGCCAACGCCGACAACCTCGGCGCCGTCCTCGACCCGCGGATCCTCGCCTGGTTCGCGCACGAGGAGATCCCGTTCGCAATGGAGGTCGCCGACCGCACCGCGGCCGACCGCAAAGGCGGGCACGTCGCGCGGCGACGCGACGGCGGCGGGCTCGTCCTGCGCGAGCTCGCTCAGACGGCCGACGAGGACATGAACGCCTTTCAGGACATCGAGCGCCACCGCTTCTTCAACACGAACACGCTCTGGGTGCACCTGCCGTCGCTGAAGGCCGTGCTCGACGAGGGCGAGGGCGTCCTGGGCCTGCCGATGATCGTCAACCGCAAGACCGTCGACCCGACCGACTCCTCGTCGCCGGCGGTGCTCCAGCTCGAGACCGCCATGGGCGCGGCGATCGACGCGTTCGAGGGCGCGCGCGCGATCCGCGTGCCGAAGACGCGCTTCGCTCCGGTCAAGACGACCGACGACCTGCTCGCGCTGCGCTCCGACGCCTACGTGCTGCACGACGACGGGCGCATCGAGATCGCTCCCGAGCGCGAGGGGCGCGCACCGCTCGTCGAGCTCGACTCGCGCTATTACAAGCTGCTGGCCGACTTCGACGAGCGTTTCGCGGCTGGCCCGCCCTCCCTGTGGCGCTGCGAGCGGTTGAAGGTTTGTGGCGACGTGCGCTTCGGCGCGGGCGTCGTCGTCGTCGGCGACGTCGCGATCGAGCACGAGGACGAACGCCCGCGGCAGATAGAAGACGGCGCTGTGCTCGAGGGGTGATCCGGCGGCCTTGCGGTCGCGCATGGTTCATCCTCAAGCCATCGTGAGCATGGGCATATCGATGCTGGGGGCGCGGTGAACGATCCGTCCCACGTCGGGTTCTTCGCTGCGCTTGCCGCGGGGTTCGTGTCGTTTCTCAGCCCGTGCGTGCTGCCGCTCGTGCCGGGGTACCTGTCGGCGGTCTCGGGCGTCAAGCCCAAGGATCTCGAGCGCGCGCCGTTGTGGAAGGTGCTCGGCCCGGCGCTGCTGTTCGTCGCGAGCTTCTCGGCGATCTTCATCGCGTTCGGCCTGACGGCGACCAAGCTCGGCGGCGCGCTCTACGACAACAAGTCGACGCTGGAAAAGGTCTCCGCGGCGATCCTCATCGTGATGGGCGTGTTCTTCGTCGCCACGCCGTTCGTCGCGAAGCTCAACCGCGAATGGCATGTCGACACGCTCATGCAACGCGCCGGCAGCGGCGGCCCGCTGCTCGCGGGCGCGGCGTTCGCGATCGCATGGACGCCGTGCGTCGGCCCGACGCTCGCCGGAATCCTCGGAACCGCCGCGATCTCGAGCTCGACCGGCGAGGGGGCGCTCCTGCTCGCCGTCTACTCGGCCGGCCTCGCGATCCCCTTCCTGCTCACCGCGATCGCCTTCCGGCGCATGACGTCGCTGTTCGACGTCGTCAAGCGCCACTACGGCGTCATCGTCGCCAGCGGGGGCGCGATACTCATCGTCATGGGCGTGCTGATCTGGACCGGTGAGCTCCAGCAGCTCAACATCGAGGCGCAGAGGTTTCTCGACCGCATCGGGCTGGACTTCCTCGCCGGGATCTGAGCTGCGAGTCAGCGGTTCAGGTCGAGCGCGCTGAGCAGGTTGGAGTAGTCGTCGGTCCACGGGTCGCTGCCGGGCGAGCGCCGGCATTCGTGCCAGCGCGGGTCCGAGCCGGCCGCCCTCAGGTCGCGTCTGCTCCTCGCCATCACCACCCAGTCCGAGCCGTCGGTCTCGGGCACCCCGTCGGTGCCGCTCCTGCGGTCGCGCTGCGCGACGCAGGCGATCTTCGCGTCGTGCGCGAGGTTTCCGAGGAAGGGCTCGAGCGAGACGTAGCTGTTGGAGACGTTGAAGGCGACGATTCCGTCCTCGCGCAGCTTCGCGCGGTAGAGCGCGAGCGCCTCGCGCGTGATGAGGTGGATCGGGACCGCCCCCGAGCTGAAGGCGTCGGCGACGATCAGCCCGTAGCCGCGGTCGGCGGCGTGACGCAGTCTGAGCCGCGCGTCACCGAGGATCACGTCGAAGTCGCCCGGGCACACGCGCAGGTAGGTGAAGAAGCGCGGGTCGCGGGCGATGCGCTCGACGGTCGGGTCGATCT
>JALZJA010000312.1 GCA_030860005.1 Actinomycetota bacterium | reverse complement strand
TCGACTCCTCGGCTTCCGTACGCCGCTCCTCCGCACCCTCCGGATCGCGCTTGTCGGCGACGAGCGACGCGGCGATCCCGATCGCGAACGCGAGCGCGACGATCGCGAGGTTCGGGGCCGGCCCGATCTTCACCCACTCCTCTATGAGGATCTTCACGGCGATGAGCGCGAGCACGACGGCGATCGTCTCGTCGAGGTAGCGGAAGCGCTTGATGAGCCCCTCGACGAGCACGAAGAGCGCGCGCAGGCCGAGCAGCGCGAAGACGTTGCCCGCCCAGATGATGAGCGGTTCGCGCGTGATCGCGAAGGCGGCGGGGATCGAGTCGACCGCGAACGCGATGTCGGCCGCGACGATCGCCGCGAGGCACAGGAAGATCGGGGTGACGTGGCGGCGGCCGTCCTCGCGCACGAACCAGTGGCCGTCGCGGAAGCCGCCGGTGACCGGGAAGACCTTGCGCACGCCGCGCACGATGAGGTTCTTGTCCGGGTCGACGTTCTCGCTGACGCCTCGGAAGATGCGGTAGGCGAGCACGAGCAGCAGCACGCCGAGCACGTAGAGGACGAAGTGGAACTGCTCGATGAGCGCCGTGCCGCCGAGGATCGCCAGGCCGCGCAGCACGAGCGCGGCGATGATCCCCCAGAACAGCAGACGCGGCCGGTGCTCGTGCGGCACCCCGAAGTACGAGAACAGCAGGATGAAGACGAACAGGTTGTCGAGCGACAGCGAGCGCTCGATGAGGTAGACGGTGGCGTAGTTGATCCCGTCCTCGGAGCCGTTCAGGGCGAGCACGGCGAACGTCACGGCGAGCCCGAGCACGAGCCATCCGATCGACCAGACGGCGCTCTCGCGGAACGTCGCCTCGCGGCCTGGCGCGAAGAACCTCAGGTCGAGGACCAGCAGCACGATGAGGACGACGACCAGACCGCCGAATTCGAAGAGCTCCACTACGCGAAGAAGAAGACGACGCCGAGCACGGCATAGACGGAGAGCAGCTGAACGCCCTCGTACCACGTGGACTCGCCGTCATGCGTGACGTGGTTGGCGATCAGGATCGCGAGGAAGATCGCGCCGAGCTCAAAGCCGTTGAACACGAGCGCCATCGGGTTGGGGCCGACGAAGAACGACAGCAGCACGAGGACCGGCGCCGCGAACAGCGCGATCTGGGCGCTCGAGCCGATCGAGATGTTCACCGCGAGGTCCATCTTGTTCTTCGAGGCGAAGTAGATCGCCACCCAGTGCTCTGCCGCGTTGCCGACGATCGCCACGACGATGAGCCCGACGAAGAACTCGCTCAGGCCGATCGACTTCGACGCCTCGGAGATCGAGCCGACGAGGATCTCCGACATGACGCCGACGGCCACGCCGGCGATCGCAAGCGTGATAACCGACTTGCGCACCGACCACGGATCCTCAACGTGGTCTTCCTCCCCCGCGGTGGGGTTGAACAGCGCACGGTGCGAGCGCAGCGAGAACAACAGGCCGCCGGCGTAGGAGCCCAGCAGGATCAGCGCCACGATGAACGACATCGTCTCGAGGTCGGACCCGAAGTCGACGCGCTCCTCCCCCACCCGCGGCAGCCCGCCCCCGGCAACGAGCTGAAAGATCGTCGGCATGACGAGCGCGACCGCCGCGAGCAGCAGCATCGACGACTGCACCGACGCCGCGGTCGGGTTGAACGACTGGTGATCGCGACCGAGGCCGCCGACGAGCATCGCGGCGCCCATGACGAGCAGGATGTTGCCCAGGATCGAGCCGATCAGCGATGCCTTGACGACCTCCTGCAAGCCCTCGTTGAGCGCGAAGAACGCGATGATGAGCTCGGGTGCGTTGCCGAACGTGACGTTGAGAAAGCCGCCGATTCCCGGACCGGAGCGGTGCGCGAGCTCCTCGGTCGCCCGGCCCATGAGCGCGGCAGTGGGGATGACGCCGGCGGCGGCCGCGCCGAAGATGAGCGTCGCCTCGGCGTGCGAGAGCTCCAGCACGATCGCGAGCGGGATGAACGGGACGAGCAGGTAGGGCCAGCCCGAGCCCGACAGGAGGAACCGCCTGAAGTCAGCCACGTGCTGGCGTGAGCTGGCGCAGGTCGCGGTCGGGCTCGATGCCCCAGCGGCGGGCGAGCGCGTCGAGCTCGGGGCTCACGCCCCAGCGGTCGGGCCGCGCCGCGCCCTCATGGTCGGGCCCCGCTCCTTTGAGCGCCATCGAGCCTGTGTTGTCGCCGATTGCGCGGATCGCGGCGACCTCGTCGGCATCGAGGACGACCTCCGACGGCGTGGCGAGCAGCTCGGCGCGCTTGGTCTCGATCGGGCGCCCAGCGGGCTCCTGGATGAGCGTCGGCACCGTACAGGCGACCGCATCGTGCGCGAGGCACCACTGTGCGGCGAGCTGCAGCATCGTCAGGCCGTGGCGCTCGGCGACCGGGCGCAGCCGTTCGAGCTTCTCGACGCCGGCCCGCACCCAGCCATCGGGGCGAAAGGTGCGGTGATCGCGCGGCGCGAAGTCGTGGCCGGGCCGGACGTCGTCCCAGAACAGGCCGCCGTAGTCGACGACGCGCGTGATGACGCGGACGTCGTGCTCGCGCGCCGCGGCGAGGCACAGCTCGCCCGGCCAGGGCTCGAGCGGGTTGAGGATGATCATCGCCCAGTCGATCAGCTCGCCAAAGCGCTCGAGGCAGTCGATGACGTCAAGCGTGAACCCGTTCGCCGGCCCCGGCGCGACGCCGAGGCGCCCCGTCAACCCCTCGTCGCGGACGGCGCGCAGCGCGTCCCAGACGGCCTCGCTCTCATAGCCGGTGCGGTCCGGGTTGTGCAGCAGTAGGACGTCGAACGCATCCACGCCGAGGCGCTCCAGGCTGCGCTCGGTCGCCATTCGGACGTAGTCCGCGTATTCGGTTGCGCCCGGCCCGCGCAGGCGCGCGTCCGTGAAGCGGGGAAAGCCGCGCGCGCCGTCGCGCTCACCCGCGTAGAAGTCATGCCCGATCGCGCCGATGAGGCAGAAGCCGTCGCGGTCGACGCCCGCGAGCGCCCGGCCCAGCAGCCGGTCGGCCTCGCCGGCCCCGTAGGCGTCGGCGGTCAACAGGGTGTCGAGCCCGTCGCGTGGGCTCAGCAGGGCCTGCAGGCGCGCTTCGCTGATCGTCTCGCCGAAGTGCAGATAGCGGCCGCCACTCCACGTGCCGACAGCGGTATGCGAGGGCTCGCGCATGTCCGCACAGCGTACGCGGCCTGAGATCGGTTTCGCCCTCCGGTCGCCGGAACCGGCGACCTACGGGCGACGTTACAAGAGCCTCGCGGCGCACAGGGCGACGCTGCGGCCCTGCCCGACGGCCTCGGTGATGCACTTCACGAGCCCGGCCACGCCGGTGTCGGGCAGCTCGGAGAACGGCCGCGACCGCGCAGGCGCCGAGATCTTCGCCGTCACCCCGTTGACGTCGTCGATGCGAGCGCGCAGCTCGATCTTGCCCTTGTCCAGCCCCGCGACCGGCGGCCTCGTCCCGGCCGGGAAGTCGAACTGCACGCGCACACGCAGCTGGCGCAGGATCTTGTCCTCCTTGCCGCTCCACACCTCGACCCCGGCCGACTTGACGGCATCGGCGATCTGCTTGCGCTGCTGCGCCGAGCCCCGCTCGGACACCGGCAGCGTGCCAACGACCTTCTCCACGTCGGCGAGCAGCTTCGACACGTCGATGCCGCCGGCGATGCGAACGGTCTCGACACCGCCGACCTGCTCCATGCCCTTCTCCTGCGCGTCGGTGATCCAGCGCCGAGGATCGATCCCGAGCGAGACGATTCCGGCCGCGCCCTCGCCCGAGCGCAGCTTGTCCAGGAACGTCTCGTCGAGGGCATAGTGGTCGCCGTCGAGCTTGAGGTAGACCCGCTGACCGTCGGAGACGGCACCCGCCGGCAGGCGCCGACCCGCTATCCGCGCCTGCGCATCGAGGTCGAAGCTCGCCAGCCCGGTTGCCCGCGAGACGGCAAACGGACCGGTGATCCTGAGCGTGACCGGACCACCGAGCGCGAGCAGACCCTCCGGCTCGAGCGTGGCGTCGACGTTCAGACGGCCGCTCTTGACCGCGGCGGCGGTCGTGTCGAACGTCTGCTCGAGCAGGCGCTTGGCGCCGGTCGACTCGCTGCCGTCGCCGCCGCAGCCCGCGAGCACAGGCGCGCACGCGAGGACGCAGGCGAGAAGCGTGACGGCGCGGAGGACGGAGCGGTTCACGATGTGGAAGACCGTCGTGCAACGGCAACTGCAGCGACGCGGATGTGTTCAACCTAGCATCGCCTCCGTGCGCTGGACTCCGATTGCGGGGCTGGCGACGGCGCTGCTCATAGCGCTCGTCGTGGCCCCCACCGCCTCGGGCTCGCCCGTGTTGACGCTTCGCCATGACGGCAGCGTTCTCACTCGCGAGGACCGCCACCTGCCGCCGGCGCAGGCGCTGGAACCTGCTCCGCGGCGCTCGGCCGCCGGCGCGCGGCTCGCGACCCGTTCGCCCGCCACATCGCGCGCGAAGCGAAAGACCGTCAAGGGCGAGCTCGAGCGCATGCTGAAGGCCGGCGCGATCAGCCGCGCGACGCACGACAACTACCGCAGCACCTACTTCCAAGCGCGCCAGACGCGCTCCAAGCTCGGCGGGGCGCGCCGCGCAGCGCTCAGCGCGACGATCGTCAACCTCGAGCGCGTCGCGGCCGCCGGCCTGCTGACGGTCTCGCGGTCGACGGCGCTGTTTGAGACCGTCAAGCGCAATCGCTCGTGGTGGTCGAACGGGCCGCTGGTCGGCAGCGGGCAGCGCGTGACCTTCCAGGGCAGCCGCCTCGTCTGGCAGCACTACGCCGGGCAGGGGCTCCAGATCCAGTGGCTCGGCACGTTCGGCAAGGCCAATGCCCTGTGGACGGCCAAGTCGCAGGAGGCATCGCTGCGAAAGCTGCTCGACGAGGCGCTCGGGCTGGCCTCCGACCGCGCCGGCGGGATCGCGTTCGAGTACCTCTTCCGCTTCGGCGGCGGACGTCCGCCGTGGGCCAGCGGATTGGCGCAGGGAACCGCCATCCAGGCGCTGTCGCGCGCCGCGGTCAAGCTCAACGAGCCGCGTTACATCCGTGCCGCGCGCCGCGCGCTGGGCATCTTCCGACAGGCGCCCCCGGCCGGCGTGCGCGTGAAGATCGGCAGCGGCGCGCACTACCTCATCTACTCCTACACCCGTGGCCTGCGCGTGCTCAACGCCTTCGCGCAGGCGCTCAACGGCCTGTACGACTTCGCCGCGCTCGCCAACGACGCCGAGGGCCGCGCGCTGTTCGCGCAGGGCGAGCGGCAGCTGCGCAAGGAGCTGCCGCGCTACGAGACCGTCGGCTGGTCGCGCTACTCGCTCGGCGGCGGCAACGCCGATCTGGGCTACCACACGCTGGCGCGTGACTTCCTGCGCAACCTCTGCAAGCGGCTCGAGGGCGAGAGCAACCACACAGGCGTCAGCCCGAAGGGCGCAACGGCGCCCGGTGCGCCGGTCGCGCCGGTGCTGCCCGGTGTCAACGCGGGGCCCTACTGCTCCGCCGCGGACCGCTTCACCGCGTCCCTCACGCGCGACCCGGCGCTCAAGCTCTTGTCGCGCAACGTGCGCGCCGGCCGGCCGGCATCCGTGCGCTTCCGGGTCTCCAAGCCATCGTTCGTGAAGATCGCGATCTATCGCGGCGGGAATGTCATCGCTGTGATGACCGCGCGTGTGGCGGGAGGCAGCCGCTCGCTGCGCTGGGCCAGACCGCGCCGCGGCACGTATCAAGTGAAGCTGCGCGCGACGGACCTCGCCGGCAACGACGGCTCCGCGGACGGCGAGCTGCGCGTGCTGGCGCGCAAGTAGGCCTCGGTCGGCGCGAGGCCGTCGACGAGGAGATCGGCGGGTCGGTGCGCCTTGTGCTCGAGCGCTGGTACCGAGAGACTTCGATGACGGGGCCCTGCTGGAGATACGGACAACATGAGGACACGGAGTGCTTGCACGGCGGCGGCTGTGGCCCTGATGACAGCGCCGACGGCGCAGGCGGCGCTCGACGAGCTACCGATGCGCCTTCCGGCTGCGTCGTCGAGTGCCAGGGCGGCGGCCGGGCAGCCGTCCGGCTGGCTCGTCGGTGCGCGGCCCGGAGCGGCCACGGCCCGCATCGCGCGCGCCCACGGCGCGCGCCAGTCGAAGCTCGACACCGCCTTCGAGCTGCCGGCCGCGCGCGCTCGGGCGTTCGCCGCCGAGCTGGGCCGAGCGGGCACGCTGACCTACGCCGAGCCGAATGTGCGGATGCGCCGCTCGAGCGCCTTCGACAGCACGCCGCTGGGCTGGGCCCGCACAGCGATCGTCGATCCGGGCGTCAACCCGCCTGCTCCCGGTAATGCCGCGATCGCCATCATCGACGACCTCGTCGACAAGGCTCACCCGGACCTCAGCCACGTCCATCAGGTCAACCCGGGGCCGGTGCTCGGTCCGCACGGCACGGAGGTGGCCTCCGCGGCGGCCGCCCAGTTCGACGGCTCGGGCGTCTTCGGCGTGTTCCCGCGCGCGCCGGTGCTGTCATTCGGGATGCCTCTCGTCCTCGAGTGCGCTGACGTGTCGAACGCGATCGTCGCGGCCGCGGACGCCGGTGCGCGCGTCATCAACCTGAGCTTCGGCAGCCCCGGCGACTGCACGACGATGTTCTTCGCGGTCCAGTTCGCCTACGCCGCGGGCAGCCTCGTCGTCGCCGCCGCCGGCAACGAGTTCGCGGCCGGCAACCCGGTGATCTACCCGGCCGCGTACCCGCACGTGCTGTCGGTCGCGGCAATTGGACCGAACGGGCAGGCGGCGAACTTCAGCAACGAGAATACGGCGGTCGACGTCGCAGCTCCCGGCGTCGCCGTGCCCCTGGCGACCCCGGCCGCGTTCGACGCGGACGGCGTCGTCGATGGCCGGACCGTCGGCCACGGCACGAGCTACTCGGCGCCGATGGTCGCCGGGGCGGCGGCGTGGCTCGCGACGGTGCGATCCACGCTGTCAAATGGCCAGCTTGCCGACGTGCTGCGTCGATCCGCGCGCGACATCGGCCCGCCGGGCTACGACGCCGGCACCGGCTTCGGTCTCGTCCGGATGGCCGGGGCGCTGACCGCTCCGACGCCGGCCCGTGACGTGCTCGAGCCCAACGACGGGATCACCTTCGTCGACGGGACCGCGTTCGGGAGACCCGACCCCTTCATCTGGCGCGGGAAGGGCAGGCGGCGGCTGAACGGCACCGTCGACGAGGTCGAGGACCCGGTCGACGTCTACCGCATCCGCGTGCCGCGGCGCGCGCGGTTCAGGATTCGCCTGCGCCCGCGCTTCGGCGATCCGGACCTCTTCGTCTACAGCGGCAAGGCCAAGTCGTTGGGCGATACGCGCAAGATCGTCGCGCGCGCGACCCGCGGTCGAGGGAAGACCGACAGCGTGCGGCTCCTCAACCGGCGGCGGGCACGGACGCTGTACGTCGCCGTCGACGTCGACGCGAGGAGCGGCCGGACGCTCGACGCCGGCTACCAGCTCGAGCTCAGGCGCCTGAAGCGCCGCTAGCGATCGGCGCGGCCGCGCGGCCGGATCGCCTCGCTCACGTGGCGCATGTGGCAAGGCTGACCGGGCCGCGCGTGCGGCGGCCGCCACCCGATCCGCGCGTACAATCGCCCGATGCTGCTGATGGAGCGCATGCAGGCGGCCGCCGGCATCGCAGCGTGACCGGTGCACCGCAGCGGCTGCGCGGCGCGTGGAGGGGCATCGACAGCGACCAGCGCTTCGCCGCCGGCGCCGCCGCCGCGCTGCTGCTCACGATGTTCCTGCCTTGGTATGAGAAGTCCTTCGGCGTCCCGGGCCGCCGAACCTTCGCGAAGGACTCGATCAGCGCCTTCGGAGCGGTGTCGTTCGTCGAGGCCGCGATCTTCCTCGTCTCGGCGGGCGTGCTGGCGCTCCTGCTCACCCGCGCGGAGGGTGGGAGGTTCCAGCTGCCGGGCGGGGATGGCACGGTGATCCTCGCGGCCGGCCTGTGGGCGGCTGCGCTGATCTTCTACCGCGTCTTCGATCGCCCTGAGGCCAGTGGGCAGGCGGGCACGGTCGGCGTCCAGTGGGGCTTCTTCGTGGCCTTCGTCGCCGCCGGGGCACTGGCGCTGGCGGGGCAGCGGATTCGGGTCGCGAGCCGGGCACAGCCGCCGTTGCGAAGCCAGGCGCCGCCGGCGGCGTCGTCGCAGCGGCGCACGGATGTCGCGTCCGCCTCGGGCGAGGAGGCGCGCACGGAGGTCGTGCCCGTCTCCGGCGACGAGGCGGTCACGAACGTCGTGCCCAGGCGGCGGCGCCCGAGCAGCCGCGCCGTCACGCGCGAGGACGCCGAGCAGCTGACGTTCGACGAGGCGCCCGAGCCGCCGCCGCTGCGACCGGGCGAGATCCCGCCCGAGCGCGATCGCCGCTGACCCGTGCTCAGCGCGAACAGCACCAGCCGTGCGCTCACGCCCTCGCCGCCTCCCGGACCGCGGCGACGACGGCGTCGGTTGTCGGGTTGTCGCTCGAGTCGCGGTTGTAGTGGGCAAAGACGATTCTCCCGTCGGTCCCGACGACGAACGTGCCGGGGCGCTGCGATACGTTCCCCTTGGGCAAGCCCGGCGTGTACCCGGAGCGCGCGGCTTGCAAGTACCGCATTGCGAGCTGAGGCCCGAGGTACTCCTTCCAGGAGCCCTTCTTGAGGGCAACCGCGTCGTAGCCTTCGCGACGGGGGTCCCCCAGGCACTCGAGCCCCACCCCGCGCTGGTCGCAGAAGTCGCGGACTTGCCATCCCCGATTCTGGAAGACGGCCAGGACATCGCCCCCCGCCGCCTGGATCTCGTCGCGTACCTGGTCCAACTGGGACAGGTGCTCGCGGCAGAACGAGCAGCCGAAGTGGCGCAAGAACGCCACGGCGAGCGGACCGTCGCGCCAGCGTTCGCGAAGCTCGACCGCGCCGTCCGTGGACTCGAGGGTGAGCTCGGGGAAAGGATCGCCTGCCTCGAGCTGTGGCGTGGGGAGGACGTTGAGCTGCTTGCCTAGCCTCTTGACCCGAGCGCTCAACTCAGTCAAGCCCTCCTCGATCGTGCTCTCGATCTGGTTGAGACTCTCGAGCCGCGCGTTCAGCTCAGTCATGTCCGCATGGATGGAGGCGGTCGTCTCCTCCAGCGTGCCCAGGCCGCTGTCGACCCCCTCTCGCAAGGCGCCGAGATCCTGCGCGATTCCTTCGAGGGCGTCCAGCGCGCGCTCGGGGAGCCGGAGAGGGGCGAGGAGCTCGTCGAGGATTAGGTGGTCTCTCTCCCGGGATCGGTTTCGGTGAATGGGTAGCCCTGAGC
Source organism: Actinomycetota bacterium (assembly GCA_030860005.1). Lineage (GTDB taxonomy): Bacteria > Actinomycetota > Thermoleophilia > Solirubrobacterales > Solirubrobacteraceae > CADCVQ01. The sequence continues at coordinate 1,944 of JALZJA010000312.1, read as the reverse complement.
TGAGTTGCCCAGACGAAGGAACCCAGGCACAGCCCGAAGCAGGTCATCCGCAAGTTGCGCGAGGCCGGCCGGATGCTCGGCGAGGGGGTGTCCCGCGTCAAGGAATCCGCACACCTTGGCGCATCGACGCTGACGCAGATCACGGCGTCGGCCTCACGCTCAAACCCAGCGCGGTGTCCGGTGACGCTACCGGCACAGCCACGATGATCCGACCGGCATCCAGCCGGCGCAGCGCAGTCAGCGCGGCGACATCGTCGATCCGGTCGCCAATCCATCGTCGGCGACAGCCGGCCACGACCTGCACCGCACGATTGTCGCGGTACAGCCGCTCGCGACGCTCGAGCTCGGCGAGCTCACGCTGCGCGACCTCCTCGATCTCATGGTGCTCCGAGCTTGCGCACCAAAAGACATTCAGCGGCGCATCCAACACAGCGGCGACCTCGAACGCCACTGGCACGCCGCCGCGCGCCAGGCAAAGCACGAGGAGATCGTCACGCTCAAGTGTGTGGGCCGGCAGCGGCCGAGCTGCCGTCCGGCGTCAGGACCGTCGGACGAAGACGCGACTCATCCCGCGTCCGCGGTGAGATGGCGGGCAAACCACGCGCGCGCCAGCTCGGCGGCGCGCTCCAGGGTGGCGGGCTCCTCAAACAGGTGCCCGGCGCCCGCAATGATCTCAAGCTCGGCAGCGGTCGTAGGATTACGTGATGGCCGTCATTCAGCTTCGTGAGCCCCTCAAGCAGCTCGCCGACGGGCGCGCGGAACACACGATCGAGGGCGCGACCGTCGCGGACGTCCTCGGCGAGCTCGAGCAGTCCCACCCGCCGCTGGCCGGCTGGATCCTCGACGAGCACGGGCGGATCCGTCCGCACATCAACGTGTTCGTCAACGGCGAGCGCGGCGCCGAGGACACCGCCGTCCAGGATGCCGACAAGATCCACGTGCTGCCCGCCGTCTCAGGAGGATGCCCGCCGTGACCGAGCTGCTCGTCGCGACGAAGAAGGGGCTGTTCGCCTTTGACGGCGCGCCGGGCGAGCAGCTCGCGCCGCTGACGCGCAGCTTCGCCGGCGATCCCGTCGACTACGCGATGCGCGATCCGCGCAGCGGCCGTATCCTCGCCTCGGTCACCTCGCCCTTCTACGGGCCGAAGATCTGGTATGCCGAGGACCCCGCGGGCGAGTGGGCGCAGGCGACCGGCGTCGCGATGCCCGAGGGCGAGGACACGGCGCTGGCACGCATCTGGACGCTCGTCGCCGGGGAGGCCGATGGGGTCGTCTATGCCGGTGGCGACCCGGGCGTGCTCTTTGAAAGCCGCGACGGCGGCATTTCCTGGGCCCTCAACCAGGCGCTGTGGGAGCATCCGACGCGTCCGTGCTGGGAACCGGGCGGCGGCGGCCTGTGCATACACGCGATCGCGCCGTGGCCCGGCAACCCGGACCGGCTGGCGCTCGGCATCTCGGCGGCCGGCATCTGGCTGACCGACGACGGCGGCGCGACCTGGCGACAAGGCAACGAGGGCATCGTGCCCCGCTATCTGCCCGAGGAGGCGCGCGACCAGGCCACGAGCCTGTGCATCCATGCCATCAGCCGTGCGCCGGCGCGCCCGGAGCGGCTGTTCATGCAATTTCACGGCGGCGTGTACCGCTCCGACGACAGCGGCGAGACGTGGACGGACATCGCCGACGGTCTGCCGGCTGACTTCGCCTTCCCGATCACCGTCGATCCCGCCGATCCCGACAGCGCCTACGTCATCCCGCTGACAGCCGACCTGGACCGCGTCACCAGCGACGGGCGCGTGCGCGTCTACGAGACGCGCGACGCGGGCGCAAGCTGGACCGCGCGCGGCGACGGCCTGCCCCAGCAGCACGCCTACCTGACGGTCCTGCGCCACGCCTTCGCCGCCGTCGGCGAAGGGCCGGAGCTCGAGCTGTACTTCGGCACGACCTC
>JALZJA010000288.1 GCA_030860005.1 Actinomycetota bacterium | reverse complement strand
GCTTCGTCCCGCACGTGATCGCCTGAGGGAGGATCGGCATGCTTGAGCTCGTCGGGCAGGTGCTGGCCTATTCGGGCGTCGGCCTCTTCGTGCTCGTGGCCGGGTTCTTCGTCATCGACGCGCTGACGCCCGGCCGGCTCGGCGCGCTCGTGATGGAGGGCAACCCCAACGCCGCCGTGCTCACGGCGACGTGGCTGGTCTCGCTCGGGCTGATCCTGTGGTTCGCGATCTTCTTCACCGGAGAGGGCTGGGACGGCCTCGACGAGGCGGCGATCTTCGGCGCGGTCGGCGTCGGCGCCCAGGCGATCGGCTTCCTGGCGCTCGACGTGCTGACGCCCGGCAAGCTGCGCGTCGTGTGCATGGGCGCCCACAAGCTGCACCCGGCGACGCTGGTCTCGGCGGCGGTGCAGTTCGCCGTCGCGTTCGTGATCTGCGCGTCGCTGACCTGAGCGGACCATCATTTCTTCGAGCGTCGCACGGGCTTCGTCAGGCGCACCGTCGCCAGGATCTGCTGCACCTCCGCCAGCCGCCGCCGCGACGGCCTCCCCGCGGTCAGCAATGTGACGGCGTACGTCCGGTACGGCGTGCTGTCGATGAGCACGAGCGCACGCACGCGCTTGTAGTCCGCCGCGAAGCCGACGAGCTCGAAGCTCGTGACCCGGCGGGCTCCGAGACGCCCGGGCCCGTCACGTACGATCTCGGCGGGAGCCAGGCGCTTGAGCAGCGCGCGCTCCATCGCCGCCTTCACGCCTCGCGGATTGCGGCCCGCAAGCGGGGCCGAGAACGTCAGCACGGCCGAGCCATCGGGGCCGCGCAGGCGCAGTACGCGGCCGTCGATCCTCTGCTTCCACGTGCTTGGATGCGCGAGCGCGAGACCGAGCTGCGGCACCGAGACGAGACGGACCGGCTGCGGCGCGGTGCGGCCGCCGCCATCGGGCCACAGCACCACCGCCGCCACGACGACCCCCGCCAGCACGAGCACGGCGCCGCCGAGGCGGCGCCGTGTCAGCGCCTCGAGGATCGTGCCGGGCATCTACAGCCAGCCGCGCGCGCCCTCCCGTCGGCGCAGGAGCAGGCCGCCGGCGAGCAGGAGCAGACCGGCCAGCGCGAGCCCGGTGATATCGGCGCCCGTGAACGGCAGCGTGCTCGCGGCGACCGTACGCCCACCATCGGCCTCGTCATCGTCGTTGGGGTTGTAGGAGTCCGGATTGTTCGGGTCACCGTCCGTGTGGCAGCCCGGATCGCGCGCGTCGATGACGCCATCGCCGTCGTTGTCGACGCCGTCGGAGCACGCCGACCTCCCGGAACCGCCTCCGTTCGGGCCGCCGCCGCCTCCCTTCGGGCCACCATCGTCGTCGCCGCCGCCGCCGCGCGGCCCGTCGCGCTCGTCGTCGTCGTTGGGATTGTAGGAGTCCGGATTGTTCGGGTTGCCGTCGCTGTGGCAGCCCGGATCGTCCGCGTCGATGACGCCGTCGCCGTCGTTGTCGGCGCCGTCGGAGCACTCCGGCCCACCGTTCTCGGGCCCCTTCGGAGCGACGCTGATCGATTCGGCCGCACCCGTCGTCTCCTTCAGCAGCGACCCGCCACCGGCACTGAGCAGGAACACGTCGAGCGCCTCGCGCACCGCGGCGGCGCCGACGACATCATCGGCGTGGCAGACGACCGGCAGCAGCGGGGGAAGGCCGGTCACCGTGTCCGGGGCGCCGGTGGCGCAGCCGGCCGCGGGCAGCGGCACCGCCACGCCGCCGAGCCCGATCACCATCGAGCTGTTGACCGTCTGCGGCGCCTGGTTGCGGCAGGACCGTGACGTGCTCGAGGAGTTGGCGACCTGCGCGATGGCGCCCGGCGGCGCCGTGACATTCGCGGTCTTCGCGCCGCCGGCCGCGGTCTGGCAGTTGGCGTTCTCGCTGATCACGCCGCTGCTCTCCGCCGTGCCGACGCCGAGACCCAGGACGTTCGCGCGGGCGATCGCGAAATCGTTCGTCGAGCCGCTGCTCGTCGTCGTCGAGTTCGCCGTCAGAACGCTGAGGCAGGCCTGCCCGGCGGACGCGGTGCACAGCGGATCGAGCACGCTGTCCTGCAGCGGCTGCAGCGGCCCGTTCTTCGTCTCCCCCTGTTTCGTGTCGACTGCGGCGACCTCGTTGCCAAGCAGCGCGAGGATCGTGATGTGGCCGTGGAAGGCTCCACCGGCGGTCTTCTCGCCGCGCGCGCGGCCAATGACGATCTCCTCGGGACCTGCGTCGGAGCCGTCCGGGTTGCCGCCGAGCGGCCGCTCGGAGCTCGGGTTGACGTCGACGACGGCCACCCCACCCTGGCCGTGAGGGTTCGTGCCGTGTAGCGGCGGCTGCGTCTGCGGGTCGGTGGCGGTCGCGCGCGGCGTCGCGTTCTCGCCGGCGGCCGGCCTGCCGCGCAGGGCCTGCTGGGTCTTGCGCAGCGTCTCCGCGGTCCGGTCGAGGCTCTGCTGAAGCGTGTTCCCGAGCTGCTGCGTCGTTCGGTGCAGTGCGGCGTTGAGCGTGGCGAGGTCAACCCTGTCGGCCTGCGACGCGGATGGCAGCAGGCAGATCAGTGCGA
>JALZJA010000283.1 GCA_030860005.1 Actinomycetota bacterium | reverse complement strand
ACGGGTCGGGCTTGAAGGGCCTCTGGCACGCACATTCGGGCTGGCTCATGAAGACGCAGGGCGAGGCCGGGTTTCGCAAGTTCGCGGGCGAGCTTTGCGAGGACAAGGGCATGCGCTGGATCAGCCGACACTTCCTGGCGCTCGTCGCGCTCGGCCTGTTGATCCCGTTCGTCGCGGGCTTCGTCCTGCACGGCTTCTCGCTGACCGCGGCCCTGTGGACGCTGTTGTGGGCGGGCTTCGTGCGGATCTTCTTCCTCCACCACATGACGTGGTCGATCAATTCCGTCTGCCATTTCTTCGGCAAGCAGCGCTTCGATGTCGACGGCAAGGCGACGAATGTCGCGTGGCTTGCGATCCCGACGTTCGGCGAGTCCTGGCACCACAACCACCACGCCTTCCCGCGCTCCGCGCGTCAGGGGCTGGGGCGCTATGAGATCGACCCCTCGGCGATGTTCATCTGGCTGCTCGAGCGCCTGGGAATCGCCAAGGACGTCGTCCGGATCTCGCCCGAGCGCCAGCGCGAGAAGCTCATCGGCGCCGGCGCCAAGGCCGAGGCCGCAGAGAAGACTCCGGTCGCGGCCTAGTGGCCTAGCGGCCTGGCGCCGCGGCTCACGGCCGAGCGCCGGCGAGGCCCGCGAGCGCCGGCCGTTCGTGCCGCTAATCGGTTGCGGGCTCGTGTGCTGCCAGGGCACACTCGACGTGCCAGAACATCCGGTGCAGGCGCAGGTGCTCCTGATCGAACTCGACTGGTCTGTGGCACTGGGCGCAGAGCCCCATCGTGCGGCGCCGCCGGCGCCCCGGTGAGACCGTCGCAGACACGCCGACGCCTCGCCGCAGATCCCCGTCCGTGGTGTTGATCACCGCGGTTCCTCCCACGTAATCGCTCTCCTTTCCAGAAGCTCGTGCGGAAACGCACGAGCCATCCTCTCAGGTCGGTCGCTGCGCGTCGAGGGTCTTCACGAGATTTCTCCGACCTCCGCCCGAAAAGTGTGTGCAGGAGCCGCACGAGGCGGATCACTAGCGTTCACGGGCAATGACCGGCGAGGCGCCCGACGACGGCGGCGGCGAGCAGCTCGAGCTGACGCTCGGCCCGCTCTACCTCGTCGTCGTCGACGACCGCGTCAGCGGGCCGCTCACCGGCCGCCCCGCACGCAGCTACCGCTCACCGGCGCAGACGCTGCAGTCGGCTCGCTGCCTCGCCGCGTTGTTGCTCGACCGCGGCGCCGAGCTCGACGGCGACGGCCCGTGGCGGCGCCCCCTGCCCGGTGGCCAGCGCCACGTGGCGATCGTCAGGGCTCCGGCTGGGCCGCTGGCCTGACGACCGCCGGGCGGACGTCGCAGAACGGCGGGCCCGGCCAGAAGGCGACGTCGCCCGCGTAGCCGAGCCGAGCCATAGGTTGCGCGTCCATGCGAATGCGTGCTGCCGTCTGGAGCAGTTCGGAGAGCCGCTCGTGGTGCAGGAGCGCGATCTGCAGGAGCCGCGGGCGGGAGAGGTGCTCGTGCGCGTGGAGGCCTGCGGCGTCTGCCACACGGACCTGTACACGGCCTCCGGCGTTGATCCCTCCGGCTACGCGCCTCGGCGGCTTCGGCGCCGACTACATCTTCGAGGCAACGGGGCTCGTGTCGGGCATGCGCCAGGCGGTCGAGTCCGCGCGCATGGGGTCGGGCCTGGCGACGATGTCGGGTCGCCGGCAAGGGGGAGACCCTCGACATCGTTCCCCGCTTTCTCATCACGGGCCGGCGCGTCGCGGGCTCCTCCTTCGGCGGCGTCAAGGGCCGCGACCAGGTCCCGCAGCTCGTGCAGCGCTATCTCGACGGCGACATCGACGTCGACGCGTTCCTCCCACATCGGATCACGCTCGACGAGGTGAACCGCGGGTTCGAGCTCATGGAGGCGCAGGACGGGATCCGGAGCGTGATCGCGTTTGCGGGGTAGCGCGGCCTCAGCGGATAAGGTCGCAACCAACGTGCGCACCACACGCCTCATTGCGTTGATCGCCAGCGTCGCGGTCGCCACCACCAGCGCCGGCTGCGGCGGCGACGACGACAACGCGGGCAAGGCCACCACCTCAACGACGCAGGCGACCGCCACGCTGCCGCGCTCGCCAACCCGCGCGACCACGACCGCGATCCCCACGCCGAAGGAGGCCAGGAAGGATCCGGCCCCCGGCCGCACCGTGCAGGCCTACTTCAACGCGCTGTCAAGACGCGAGGCGGGCACGGCGTGCACGTACATGGGCGCGAGCATGAAGCGCGCGGCGGTGCGCTTCGCCAAGACGAGCCTGAAGGACCGCACCGTCACGACGTGTGCGGCTGCCCTGGAGACGATCCTCAAGCCCAGCTCCGCGGCCGACCTGCGCAAGATCCGCGACGTCGAGATCATCAGCTCGACCGTGGAGGGCATCGCGGGCACAGTCAAGATCAGGCGCGCCTCGCGCGATGCCCTGCTGACGAAGACGGGCGACCGCTGGCTCATCACCGGCGGCATCTTCGACGGTTAGTAGCCGAGCGGCGTCTGCTGGTATCAGTCCGCGGCGCGGA
>JALZJA010000240.1 GCA_030860005.1 Actinomycetota bacterium | reverse complement strand
GGTCGGGCACGGAACAGGCGCTGCGCGGCGGTGGAATAGCGGAGGACATCGTGGCGCAGCGCGCCGTCGCCGAGTCGCTCGTCGAGGCCCTCGCCGAGCGGCCGGTGCGCCGCGCGCTGATCGCGCGCGCCCAACGCGCGCGCGACGTGCTGCCCGACGCGCTGCGCGAGCGCGGGGCGGAGATCGAGATCCTCGCGCTGTATCGCACGGTGGCCGAGCCGCTGGAGGAGCAAGCCCGCGACGCTGCGCTCGGCGCCGACTACGTGACGTTCGCGTCGGCCTCGTCGGTGCGGTTCTTCCTCGAGGCCGCGGGTGGCACGTTCTCCCACCCGCGGGTTGTGTCGATCGGACCTATGACAAGCGCAGCGTTGCGGGAGGCCGGAGTCGAGCCCGACGTGGAGGCCCAGGAACACACGCCGGAGGGGCTCGTGGCGGCGCTGGTGCAGGACGCCGGTGAAACCGGCCCTACTTCCGCACGGTCACCGTCTGATGCATCGTGACCGGGTGCAGGTAGCAGAACAGGTTGTACCGTCCGGGCACAGGGAACGAGCGGGAGTACGCGGCGCCCGCGCGACCCAACGGAGAGTCGACCGCCCGCGGGCCGTTGGCCAGCAGGACATTGTGGATCCCGGGGTCGCGGAACAGCCAGGTGACGCGCCCGCCGCGTGCGATCGACAGGTTCGAGGGCTTGAAGCGGTCCTCGACGAGGTCGGCCGTGGCCGACGAACCCGCGACGACCTGCGGTCCGCGGGCATTCGGGAGCTCGACGAACCTTCCCTTCGCGTCCAGGCCGGTCAGCGGCACCTGGGCGGGCGGGACGCTCGCGCGGCCGTTCTTGCGCGTCCAGTGGATGCGCCGGTCGGCGGGCAGCGGGTCGCATGTGCGCGAGGCGCCCATGTCGCGCGCGATGTACACGTGGGTGATCGCCATGACCAGCGGGTGCGGGATCTCCGCGTCGTAGCGTCCGGTCACGCGCAGGTACTCCCCGGCGCGCACCGGGATCCCGGTCCGCGAGAGGAAGTAGCCCGTCGCGATCGGCCCCGGCTCGTGCAGGTTCGGGCGTACGCGGTAGACGGGGTCGCTGCGCATCCCCCAGCGCGGCTTGTGCGTGAGAAGCGTGCGCTCCGAGCAGCGCAGCTGGTTGATCTCCATCGACTTCGCGCTGCCGTGCAGGTGCGCTCCGGCCGCAACGATGCGGCCGTTGATCGGGACCTTCCAGTCGTGCGAGCGCACGTCGACCGAGCCCGGTGGGCCGCCGCCCGGCACGGTGTAGCTCGACTGGGCATCGCAGCCGTTGGCCCGCAGCCACAGCGGCCGGACCGGCTCGAGGCGCTTGGATGTCTCGATCTTGACGGTGTACTCGAGGTAGACGCGCTGCGCCTGCTTGCCGTGATTCATGTACATCGCCACCGCTCTCCAGCGGTCACGCGCATGGACTCGGTAGCCATAGCCGCGCGGGAGGATCAGCCGCTGGCGCTCCTCGCCCGTGCCGTAGAACGGCTCGCCGCGACGCCCCGGGCAGGAGCTGAGCTTGTCCGGACCGCCGGGGTGGCCGCCGTTGATGAAGACGACGTGGTGCAGCATCACGCGCTTGATCGAGATCGGCCGTCCGCGGCGGTCGACGAGCCGCGAGTTCATGCCGACGACGTAGCCGCTGCGCTTCGGCGTGCGCACGATCGGCACGGGGTACTTCGTCTGAAAGCTGCCGAGCGTCACCGGGCCGTGGCGCAGCTTGTAGGTCCGCACGGCCGCCGACGACGGCGGGGCGAGCGCGAGCGCGATCGCGACCGCGGCCAGGCTTCTCGCCACGAGGCGCGCGCACGACGCCCACATCCGATCTTGACCCGCCAACCCCTCCATTGGAGGCGAGGCTAGCGCGCCGGCCGGGCGATGTGACCGAACCTGGCATGGTGCGTCCTACACTCGACGATCGATGTCGGTCGTGACGTTCCTCACCGACTACGGGTGCAGCGACGAATTCGTCGGCGTCTGCCATGGCGTCATCGCCAGGATCGCCCCGCAGGCGAGCGTCATCGACATCACACACGGCGTCCGGCGCCACGACGTGCGCGCCGGCGCGGTCATCCTGCGCCGCGCGATCGGGTTCATGCCGGTGGGCGTGCACCTCGCGGTCGTCGATCCGGGCGTCGGCGGCGAGCGCCGCGCGGTCGCGCTGCGCTGCGCAGCGGACGGACACGTCCTCGTCGGGCCGGACAACGGGCTGCTCGCTGCGGCCGCCGAACGCCTTGGTGGCGTTGCGGAGGCGATCGACATCGGGCGCTCGCCGCTGCGGCTGCAACCGGTATCGCGGACCTTCCACGGCCGCGACATCTTCGCGCCGGTGGCCGCGCACCTCGCCGCCGGCACGGCATGGCCCGAGGCCGGCGAGCCGCTCGATCCCGACACGCTCGTCACGCTCGACCTGCCGCGCCCGCGGGTCAACGCCAGCGCCGTCGTCGCGCACGTGCTGACCGCGGACGGGTACGGCAACGTCGCGCTCGACGCAGAGCTCGGCGACCTCGCAGGCAGCGGATTGAAGATCGGTGGCGCGGTGAGCGTGAACGGGCGCCGCGCGCTGTATGCGAACGCGTTCGGCGATGTGCCCGAGGGCGAGCTCGTGCTCTACGAGGACGGCTTCGGCGCGCTGGCGGTAGCGGTCAACCGCGGCTCGGCGTTGGAGGCGCTCGAGCTCGGCCTCGACGCCGAGGTCGAGCTGGCTCCCGCGACATGAGCCCGCCGCCGCTCGGAACACCGCGCCTGCACCTGCGCACCACGGGCTCCACGAATGAGCGCGCGCGCGCGCTGGCGGCGGCGGGCGCCCCGCACGGCACCCTCGTCACCGCCGGCGAGCAGTCCTCCGGCCGCGGGCGCCAGGGTCGCACCTGGAGTGCCCCGCCGGGCCGAGCGCTGCTCATGTCGCTCGTGCTGCGCGAGTACTCGGCGCTGTTGCCGCTCGCCGCTGCCGTCGCGGTCGCGGACGTCGCGGGTCCCGATGCGGCCATCAAGTGGCCCAACGACGTGCTGCTCGGCGCACGCAAGCTCGCCGGGATCCTCGTCGAGGTCCGTCCGCAGGCGGGCTGGGGCGTGCTCGGGATCGGCGTCAACGTCGCGGTGCGCGAGGACGACCTGCCCTCCGAGCTGCGCGACCGCGCCGCCACGCTCGGTCTCGATCCCGGCGCCGTCGAGCCGACGCTGGCCGCCCTGCTCGCCGCGCTCGAACGGCGCCTCGGCGACGGCGCGGCGACGATCGTCGCCGCATTCCGCGAGCGCGACGCGCTGCGCGGCCACGAGATCCACTGGCAGCACGGCCGCGGCGTCGCGGCCGGCATCGACGAGGGCGGGCTGCTGCTCGTCGACCGTGACGACGGCACGCGCACCGCGCTGGACGCGGGCGAGGTGCATCTCGCACCGATCCAGGAGGCCTGAGCCAGCGCATACGTGGCCTCGTTAGCCTGACCGGAGATGTCCCGTCGCCCTCTCCACCACACGCTGCGCGTGCGGAGCCTGCTCGCGCTCGCCGTCGCAAGCGCGATCGGCGCGCTCGTCGTGTGGCTGGCGGCGTTCGCCGTTCCCAGCGGCCAGCGGCTCGACGCGGCGGCACTCGAGGCCTTCGCCGTTGCCGCTGCGCCGCCGCTGCGGCCGTCGATCACCGGCGTCGCGGGCTTGGCGGGACCGGCGTCGCTCGCCATCGGTGCGCTCGCGCTCGTCGTGGTCGCGCTGCTGCGCCGCCGCTGGCTCATGGCGGCCGTCGTGCCGGTCATCCTGCTCGGCGCCAACGTCGTCACGCAGCTGCTCAAGCCCGGGCTCGCGCACCCGCGGATCGTGGAGCTGTCCGGCATCGAAGGCCCCTACCCGGCGTCGTGGCCGAGCGGGCACTCGACCGTCGCGATGTCGCTCGCGCTGTGCGCGGTGCTCGTCGTCGGGCCGCGCCTGCGACCGCTCGCGGCGCTGGCCGGCGCCGGCTATGCCGTCGCCGTGGGGTACTCGCTCATCGCGATGGGCTGGCATCTGCCCAGCGACGTCATCGGCGGCTTTCTCATCGCATCGACCTTCACGCTGCTCGGGGCCGCCGCGCTCAGCGTCCTCGAGGCGCGTCAGCCGGTGACCGCGCCGCGCGCCTCCCGCGTGGACGCCCGTGCCCCGGACACGACCGACCGACCATTGATGCTCGGCGCCTTCGTAGCCGCGGCGACCGCCGTCCTGTGCGCGCTGGCGGTGCTCGCCCGGCACCCGGGAGCGTCCGCCTACGCGACGGAGCACCCGTCGGCGCTGCTTGCGGCCGCCGGCGTGGCGGTGCTCGGGCTGGCGCTGACCGCGGCGCTCACGCTCGCGCTGCGGCGCTGAGCCTCATGCTGCGCCGCGCGACGAGCCTGCTGGCGATCGCCATCGCCTACGCAGCCGCGACGACCGGCCCGTGGCACGTCGCCAACGACGTGTCCTGGGGCCGCCGGCTGGATGCACGGATCGGCGATGCGATCCACGGGCTGGCGACCGAGTCGCTGGACGAGCTGCTGCACGGCGTGACGACGCTCGCCGACACGCTGCCGTTCGCCGTCGCAGCCGTCGCGCTCGTCGCGCTCGCCTGGCTACGCGGAGGTCCGCGGCTGATGGCGGTCGCTGCGCTGATCCTGCTCATCGGCAACGGCGCGACACAGCTCGCCCAGCCCACGCTCACGGCCTCGCGCCACGTCGACTTCCGCGGCACCGAGCTCACCGAGATCGGGTCGTGGCCGAGCGGCCACGCCACCGCCGCGATGTTCCTCGCGCTCGTCGCGATCCTCGTCGCCGGCCCGCGGCTGCGACCGATCGCCGCCGTCCTCGGCGTCGGCTACGCGCTGGCGGTCGGTGGCGCGCTCGTCGCGCTGGGCGGTCACCTGCCCGGCGACGTGCTCGCGGGCTATCTCGTCGCTGCGGCGTTCACGGCGCTCGGAGCCGCCGGGCTGAGCG
>JALZJA010000217.1 GCA_030860005.1 Actinomycetota bacterium | reverse complement strand
TCGCGCGGCTGCACGAGCCCGGTGTCCACGTCGCCGCGCTCGCCCGGGAGCTTGCGGTCAGCGAGCGCCAGCTCCGGCGCCGGGTCGAGGCCGCGGTCGGCTACGGGCCCAAGCGGCTGGCCCGCGTCCTGCGCCTGCGTCGTGCCCTCGCATCCGCGCATGCCGGCACCGACCTCGGACGCGTGGCCGCCGAGGCCGGCTACGCCGACCAGGCGCACTTCACGCACGACTGCCGCGCCCTCGCGGGCGTCTCCCCGTCCAAAGCGCTCGCGGGTTAGGCGGCCGTTTCCTACAAGACGCGCCGCCGCGCGAGGAGGATCATCCACACGACATGACCGCCGAGCTGCAGACGATCCCCAACGTCGGACCCGCCGTCGCGCGCGAGCTGCGGCGGCTCGCCATCACGAGCGTCGACGACCTTCGCGGCCGCGACGGCGAGGACCTCTTCCAGCGCCTGTGCCTGATCGACGGCCGCCGGCTGGACCCGTGCCTGCTCGACACGTTCGTCGCGGCCGTCGCCTACGCCAACGGCGAGCCGGCACGGCCGTGGTGGGAGTTCAGCCGCGAGCGCAAGGCGCGCGAGCATGGCTGAGGACGCGCTCAAGCTCGGCTGGGTCATCATCTACGTCGACGATCCCGGCGAGGCGGCCACGTTCTACGAGCGCGCGTTCGGGCTGGGCAGCGACTTCGTCGATCCGGGCGGCAACTTCGCCCAGCTCGACACCGGGCCGACGCAGCTGGCCTTCGCGGCCTACACGCTGGGCGACAAGAACTTCGACGGCGGCGTCAGGCGCGCGGCGCTCGAAGGCCAGCCGCCGAACATGGAGATCGCGCTCGTCAGCGAGGACGTCGACGGCGCGTACGAGCACGCGCTCGAGGCCGGGTGCAGCTCGCTCGCGGCGCCCGTGGACAAGCCGCAGGGCCAGCGCGTCGCCTACGTCCGCGATCCGTTCGGCACGCTCGTCGAGCTCGCGTCACCGTTGTGACGGCGTGCGCTGGTGAAAGAGCACGCGCCAGCCGTCCTCCTCCCTGACCCAGATCGAGCTGCGCAGCGACTCGCTCGTTCCCGCGGCCATGTAGGTCACGAGCACGACGCCGTCTGAGACGGCACGCGCTTGCACGTCGCGCACCTCCGTGTGCTCGCCGGGCCTCGCCTGGAGCTCCTCCACGATCGCCTCGCGATCCCACACGATCCCCGACGGGCCGATCTCCCGAAAATCGGGGTGAAGCAGCCGCTGCGCCTCCTCGCGATCGGCACGCACGCGCGGCGCGAGCAGCTGCAGCTCGAGCGCCACCACCTCGGCGAGCTGCTCGTCGCGATCGGCCATGGCGCGCGATGCTACGCAGCGCCGCAATGCGCTGGCTATGTGGCTTCACTTTGTCCACCGCGCTCACTACGGTGCGAGCGTGCCGCTGAAGGACAAGCTCCGCAGCCGGTCCGCCGCCGAGCTGCGCGAGGAGCGCGACCTGCTGGGTTGGGTGCGCCAGCCGGAGGTGCGCTGGATGGATCCGAGCCTGCTCATCAAGGCCGGCGTCGAGGTCGTCGTCTCGGGAACGTTCGGCAAGTTCGCCGACAAGCGCGAAGTCCAGCAGCTCGAGCCGCAGGGTGCGTTTGACCACTCGACCGCCGCCGAGCTGTGGCTCGACTACCTCAGCGATACGGGCGACGGCTGGGAGGCGACGTACACCATGGCGTACCTGCTCGCCCAGCCGGGCCTCGAGATCGGCGGCGTGACGCTGCCGCGCGGGAACGTGCTGCTGCTCGGCGGCGATCAGGTGTATCCCTCGGCCGAGCCCGAGACCTACGAGGACCGCTTCAAGGGACCGTTCAGAGCGGCGCTGCCGCAGTCCGATCCCGGCTCCGAACCGCACATGTACGCCACGCCCGGAAACCACGACTGGTACGACGGGCTGTCGAGCTTCCTGCGCCTGTTCTGCGCGCGCCGCTGGATCGGCGGCTGGACGACGAGCCAGCGGCGCAGCTACTTCGCGCTCCAGCTGCCGCACAACTGGTGGGTCTGGGCGATCGATATCCAGCTCGACACCTACCTCGACGAGCCCCAGCTCGAGTACTTCAGCGATCTGCCCCTCGCGACCGACGCGAAGGTCATCCTCCTGACCGCCAAGCCGAGCTGGACGAAGGCGCACGATGGCCGCGTCGAGCCCGTCTCCTGGCGCTACCTGTCGTTCTTCGAGGAGCGCATGGTCCGCGACCGCGGTGCACGGCTCGTGCTGACGATCACCGGCGACACGCACCATTACGCCCGCTACGAGCCGGACGGCGATGGTGCCGCGGAGGCGCCGACGCGGATCACGGCCGGCGGTGGAGGCGCGTACCTGTCCGCGACCCACACGCTGAGGGAGAAGCTGGAGCTGCGCCCGCTCGGCAAGGAGGCCGCGAGCGGAGCCTTCGAGCAGCGCCCCGTGGTGACGTACAGGCGCGACCAGATCTATCCGCGCCCGGACGACTCCAAGCGGCTTGGCAAGGCGATCGTCAAGCTCGCCAGCCTGAACCCTGGCTTCGGTCGCCTGATCGGCGGCTTCCATGTGCTGCTCGCGGCATCGATCCTCGGCTCGCTCAGTGCCGGAGAAAGCCGGCTCACGGACGTCGTGACCGACGACGTCGGCGCCTTCCTCGGAAGCTCGGCGAGCGGGCTGCCGATCGTGCTCGCGATCGTGCTGTTCGGAGGCATCGTCGGCGGGACCGACATCAAGCCCTGGCCGGACGAAGCGCGCAGCGGCGCCATCAAGCTGCTGCGCTGGGTCGTCGCGGCGCTGCATACGCTCGTGCACCTGCTGATCGTCGTTGGGATCGTCTGGGGGGCCGTGAAGCTCGCGCCCGATATCGGGGAGCTTCTCGCCGTGCTGTTCGCCCTGGCGGGCGCATATGCCGCCGGCGCGCTTCTCGGCCCGACCGTGTGGGGCCTCTTCCTGTTGGCAGTCCACCGGTGGCGCAGGTTCAAAGCGCCCGAGGCCGCCAACCAGGTCTTCTCCGGCCAGTCGATCGCCGACTACAAGAACTTCCTGCGCATCCGGCTCGCGCGCGACGGCGGCCTGACGATCTTCCCGCTCGGCGTCGATCGCGTGGGCCGCGAGTGGGACCACGTCGCCGGCGAGGGCCCGGGGCCCCGCTTCGTGCCGCGCCGCGGGGAGCCGGCCGTCGGGCTCATCGACGGCCCGCTGCAGTTCGACCGCGCGGGCAACCGCGCGCGCTAGCGCAGCCACGTCGGTGTCGCTCAGCCGCGCGGCGGCGCTCTGGGTCGTTTTGTTCGCGGCCTACACCGCGACGTTGGGGCTACCGGCGTTCGGCGAGTCCCAGTTCGGCGGCGACGAGCCGCACTTCCTGCTCATCGCCGAGTCGATCGTCAGCGACCGTGACATCGACCTCAACGACGAGTTCGCCGCGCGCGCCTATCTCGACTGGTACCCGTACCTGCTCGAGCGCCACGGCCGCCTGACCGATGGCCACACCCACGAGCCGCACGGGCTCGGCTTCGCGCTTCTCATCGCGCCCGCGTACGCGATCGCGGGCCCGCTCGGCGTCCAGTTGTTCATGGCGGCGATCGCGGCGCTCGCCTTCGTGCTTGCCGCCGCGCTCGCGCGCTGGATCGTGCCCGAGCCGTGGGCGAGCGGGGCGGCGCTCGTGTGCGGGCTCTCTGCGCCCGCGCTGGCCTACGGCACGGCGGTGTATCCCGAGCTTGCGGCCGGCGCCATGTTGACGGGCGCCGCGCTGCTGGCGCTGCGCGCACGCGAGCGCCCGCGTATCCGCCGGGTCGCCGGCTGCGCGCTGGCGCTCGCGGCGCTGCCCTGGCTCGACCTCGCGTTCGTCATCCCCGGCCTCGTCGTCGCGCTCGCACTGCTGCGCTGGCTGCGCCGCCGCGCGCGCAGCTTCGCGATGCTCGTCGCGACCGAGATCCTGCTGTTCTCGGGGATTCTCTACGTGACGATCAACGACCGCCTGGTCGGCGGCTTCTCGCCGCTGAGCGCCGATGTGCCCGGCCGCGCCCTCGGCGGCGGGAGCTTCCCCGAGGACTACGTCGATCGCGCCCCGCGACTCGTCGGGCTGTGGCTCGATCGTTCCTACGGCGCGCTGCGATGGGCGCCCGTCGTCGCGCTGGCGTTCTTCGCCCTCTGGCTGCTGTGGCGCTCGCGCCGCGACCACCTCGCGCACGCGCTGGCAGAGCGACGCGAGGTCGAGGTCGCCGCGACGCTGTGCGCTCTGGTCTGCGCGGCGCAGGTCGGCGTCGCGGCCTTCCTCGCGCCGACGATGTTCGGGTTCTGGTTTCCCGGCCGCTACCTGCTGGTGGCGTTCCCGCTTGCGGTCGGGCTGTGCGCGTGGGGCCTGCAGCGCGCGCGGCGCACCGGCTCAGCGCTCATCGCGCTCACGCTCGTCACGAGCGTGTGGATGTACGCGGAGCTGCGAATCGATGGCGGCGCGCTCATCGGACCCTCGTCGCGCGCGCCGCTCGGGCCGCTGGACGGCGCGCTGCCGCTGTTCGGCGCTGGTTGCACCGGCGCGACGATCGCGGTTGCCGGCGTGGGCGTCGCTGTGCTTCTCCTCGTGGCGCGCGAGTGGCGTGGCCGGCGGGCATTGACGCGACCGGGCGCGTGAGGACGCGCTCCGGCTACTGGATTGGCGCTAGCCCGATGCGCCGTCCTCGGCCGCCGCGAGCATCGTCGTGGCGGCGCTCGCCGGATCGACCTTGCGCGCGACGACCTCGTCGATGAGCGCCTCGAAGTCGGCGTCCTCGGTGAGCAGGCCCTCGAGCCGCCGCCGCATCCGCGCCGTCGCGATCGCGAGCACCTCGTTGCGCAGGTTGTGCCGCCGCCGTTCGGCCAGCAGGCCCTCCTCCTCGATGTGCTTGCGGTGCTCGATCAGCTTCTCGACGAGCTCGTCGACCCCCCTACCGTCGATCGCCTCGGTCAGCACGATCGGCACCTTCCACGGTCCCTGCGCCGCGAGCGACAGCACGCCGCGGATCTCGCGCACCATCGTCTCCGTCATCGGGTGGTCGGACTTGTTGACGACGATGATGTCCGGGATCTCCATGATCCCGGCCTTCAGCGCCTGGACCGAGTCGCCGCCGCCGGGCATGAGCACGAGCACGACCGTGTCGGCGTGGTCGATGATGTCGATCTCCGCCTGGCCGACGCCGACCGTCTCGAGGAAGACATCGTCGCGGCCGGCGGCGTCCATCAGCAGCGCGGCCTGCAGCGACGACTCGCTCAGACCGCCCAGCGCACCGCGGTTGGCCATCGAGCGGATGAAGACGCCGGGATCGAGGAAGTGGTCGGTCAGGCGGATGCGATCGCCGAGCAGCGCGCCCTGCGTGAACGGCGAGGTGGGGTCGATCGACAGGACCGCGACCGTGCGGTCCTGCGCCCGACGGTCCTTGACGAGCTCGCCGATGAGCGTCGACTTACCCGAGCCGGGGGCCCCGGTCACACCGATGGTGACGGCAGTGCCGGTGTTCGAAAAGACCTCTCGGACGAGCTCCCAGCCGTCCGGATCGTCGTCCTCGACGAGCGTGATCGCGCGCGCGAGCGCTCGCCGGTCACCATCGAGCAGGCGCTGGGCGAGGTTGGGATCGACGGCCATGAGCGCCCGATCATGCCATCCCGGGGTTGCGCGTGCCCGCGACGACCGATGACTGCGAATCGCCTCAGCCGGTTTACGGGGCAACACGGGTAACAATTGGCGCATGATCCGCGAGACCGGGTTTCCGACCGACGACGCGCAGGATGACTTCCTGCGGGCGCGCCGGCGTCGCACGCGTGCCCGGCAGCGCGGCGAGTAGATGCTCATCCCCCACGCATCCGCGTGAATGGATCCAGGGAGGCGCATACGCGCAGCTCGCTACGAGGACCTGACGGCGCTGGTGAAGGTCCACTTCGCGGCGTTCGTGGCCGGCAACGGACCGCACGTGCCGGCCGACCGGCTTGCCGAGTACTCGCTTGAGCGTGACGCCGAGGGCTGGGATCCGGTGCTGCGTGACGTGCCCGATCGCTGCGCGGTGCTGGTGCTCGAGGACGATCGCGGGCTGCGTGGCATCGCTGGTACCGGGCCGGCGCGAGACGACGACCTGGACTCCGGATCGATCGGCGAGCTCTACGCGCTCTACGTCGCTCCCGACGCCTGGGGCGCCGGCTACGGCGCCGCCCTGCACGCCGCAGCGCTCGCACAACTCCGCGCCGAGGCTTCTGCGCGGCGATTCTCTGGACGCTGGAGGGCAACGAACGCGCCCGGCGCTTCTACGAGCGAAGAGGCTGGCGGGAGGACGGCGGCCGGGGCGAGTTCTGGGGCGCGACCAAGGTGCGGCTCGGGCGCGCCGAGCTTCTCGCCGAAACCTCGGGCGGGGCCGCAGAGCCCGATGCCTGGTCGCGATGGCTGCTGGAGCGTCGTGACGCCGGCAACGCGCGTCAGCGGGGGGTCACGCTCGAGCACCTCGCGCCAATCCGCGACCGGCTCCTCGACCACGCCGAACCACTCGAGGGCGCGACCGTGCTCGACGTCGGCAGCGGCGACGCGCTCGTCGGTCTCGCGGCGCTCGATCGCGTCGGGCCGCACGGCAGGGTCATCTTCTCCGACATCTCCGACGCCCTGCTGGAGCACAGCCGCCGCACCGTGGCCGCCCGCGGCCTGCTTGACCGCGCCACGTTCGTCTCCGCGCACGTGGAGGACCTCGCCGCGATCACCGACGGCTCGGTAGACGCCGCCACCGCCCGCTCGGTGCTGATCTACGTCGCCGACAAGGCCGCCGCGTTCGCCGCCCTGCACCGTGTGTTGAGGCCGGGCGGACGGATCTCGCTCTTCGAGCCCATCAACCGACTCATGTTCCCCGAGCCGCCTGACCGCTTCTGGGGATACGAGGTCAGCCCCGTCGCCGACCTGGCCGGCAAGGTCAAAGCGACCTTCCGCGAGCTCGAAGACCCGGCTGCCGTCGCGATGAGGAACTTCGACGACCGCGACCTCGTGCGCCTGGCCGAGGTGGCCGGCTTTGAGCGCGTCCACCTCGAGTGCCACATCGAGATCGAGCCCGGCTCCGTGACGATGCGCCCGGTCAATCTCGACGCCTTGCTTGACCGAGCGCCGAACCCGCTCGCGCCGACCGCCCGCGAAAGCATCGACGCAGCCCTGACCGCGCCAGAACAGGAGCGCTTCCTCGCTCACCTCGCAGGCGCGCTCGCCGACGACCAACCGGTCCGGCGCTCGGCCCTCGCCTATCTCGCTGCGCACAAGCGCAGCTGACGCGATCCGACCGTTGTTGCCTACGCGCAGTGCGGAACCCTGACCGCGTAGTTCCCGAGCCCGGCGGTCCGATCGGAGGGCGCCGGCGAGCCCGGCAGACCCTCGCGAGCGCTCCGCGCGAGGCCGCGAGGCCGAGCGAGCCGACGCGTCGCGGCGGCTCGCAGCGCGCTCATCGTGCGATCCACGCGTGTTGAGCACGCCTTCCAGGCGTGGCGCGCGGGCTGCCGCACGCGGGCCACGTGCACAACTGACACGTCACGCCGACTGATCCCGCCAGGTGTCACTTGGGCACGTAGGTCATGCACAACCGACCAACCACGTCGGCGCAAGCCGCCAAGTGTCACGTATGCACGGTCGGGCGCCGTCCCCACCGCCGTGTCGCTTCCTCTTCCAGCGCGTGTAGAGAATCCGCGGTCGTGTTCGCCGCCGCGACGAAGACCCAGGCGCAGCGGCGGTCAAACGGTGCGCCAGCGGGTAGAGGGCGGGCCGATGCGACGCATCGGATCGCGCAGTCCCAACGTTCCCGTCGGGACTGCGGCTGCCATCCCGCCCGGTCCCGAGGGCGGTGGCCTGCGGCGCGCGATCACGCCCGGGATGCTGCTGCTGTTCATCGTGGGCGACATCCTCGGCGGCGGCATCTACGCGCTCGTCGGCGAGGTCGCGGGCGAGACCGGCGGCGCGATCTGGGCGGCGTTCGGGCTCACGCTCGTCATGGCCGCGTTCACGGCAGGGTCTTACGCCGAGCTCGTCAGCAAGTACCCGCGCGCCGGCGGCGCGGGGCTGTACGTGCACCGCGCGTTCGGGCGGCCGTTCTTGAGCTTCATCGTCGCGTTCGCCGTCGTCGCGTCGGGCATCACGTCAGCGAGCGCCCTGTCGCGCGGCTTCGGCGGCGACTAGCTCAGCGTGTTCGTCGACATTCCGGTCGTTCTCACCGCGGTCGCGCTGCTCGCGCTCATCGCCGCCGTCAACCTGCGCGGCATCGAGGAGTCGGTGAAGCTCAACGTCGGCTTCACGCTCGTGGAGATCGGTGGCCTCGTGCTCATCGTCATCGTCGCCGCCGTCGCGCTCGGCCAGGGCGACGCCGAGCCCGCGCGCGCGTTCGAGTTCAAGCACGACAGCTCGGTGTTCGCCGCCACGCTCGCCGGCGCCGCGCTCGCGTTCTACGCGCTGATCGGCTTCGAGGACTCCGTCAACGTCGCCGAAGAGACGCGCGAACCGAGCCGCACGTACCCGAAGGCGCTCTTCGTCGGCCTGGCCATCGCGGGCGCGCTGTACCTGCTCGTCACGATCGGCGCGTCGATGGTCGTGCCGACCGGCGACCTCACCGGCTCGAGCGGGCCGCTGCTGGAGGTCGTCCGCCAGGGGCCGCTTGACATCCCGGAGAAGCTGTTCGCCGCGATCGGCCTGCTCGCGCTCTCAAACGGCGCGCTGATCAACATGATCATGGCCTCGCGCCTGCTGTACGGGATGGCACAGGAGGGCGTCGTGCCGCGCCCGTTCGCCCAGGTGCTGCCGGGCCGGCGCACGCCGTGGTTCGCGATCGGATTCACGTCGTCGATCGCCGCGGTGCTCGTCGCCACCGGCGACCTCGCGGCGCTCGCCGACACGACGGTCGCGCTGCTCGTCGTCGTCTTCGGGATCGTCAACGTCAGCGTGCTCGTCCTGCGCCGCGAGCGCGTCGAGCACGAGCACTTCGTGGTGCCGTCGGTCGTGCCGGTCCTCGGCGTCGCGATCTCGCTCGCGCTGCTGACGCAGATCGAGTCGGCGACCTATGGGCGCGCCGCGATCCTCGTGGCGGTCGGCGTGGCGCTGTGGATCGTCAACTGGCTGATCCTGCGCCGCCAGCGCGCGTAGCATTGGCCGATCTCCGTTCCCGTCCCCCTCGACGAGCTGCCCGAGCAGATCGAGCGCTTTGGGCCCCACGCCTACATCGTGACCGTGGGCGCCGACGCCAGGCCGCGCGCGACGTCGGTGTCGGTCAGCTGGCACGAGGCGCGCCTGAAGGTCGGCGCCGGCCGGCGTACCGCCGAGAACGTCAGCGGCAACGACCAGATCGCCCTGCTGTGGCCCGCGCCAGAGCCGGGGGAGCACGCGCTGCTCGTCGACGGCTTGGGTGAGGTCCACGACAGCCCGGAGACAGGCCTCGTCGTGTTCATCGAGCCGGCGAAGGCCGTGCTGCACGTCACCACGCCCGCGCGCGTTTGACCGTCCGCCGCGCCGCGAGGATGCTGGACACATGAACGAGCGCTACCACCGAGGCTCACGCGCGTTGCAGGAGCGCTTCGACACGCGCCGCCTCGCCGACCGCCTCGACGAGCGCACGGGCCGCGCCCACATCCGGCCCGAGGATCGCGCGCTCATCGAGCGCATGGACATGTTCTTCCTCGCCACCGCGGACGCCGCCGGCCAACCGCAGTGCTCCTACAAGGGCGGCGACCCGGGCTTCGTGCGGGTGCTTGATGAGCACACGCTCGCGTTCCCGAACTACGACGGCAACGGCATGTACCTGTCGTGGGGCAACGCGCTCGTCAACCCGCAGGTCGGCCTGCTGTTCATCGACTTCGTCGCCAAGCGCCCGACCCGCCTGCGCATCGAGGGCACCGCCTCGATCGACGAGCACGACGCGCTGATCGCCGAGTACCCGGAGGCGCAGTTCGTCGTGCGCGTGCACGCGACGAAGGTCTTTCCCAACTGCCCGCGCTACATCCACCGGATGGCGCTCGTCGAGCGCTCGCCCTACGTCCCGCGCGCCGGCGAGCGCACCCCGATTCCGGAGTGGAAGCGCGGCGAGCTCGCGGCGGACGTGCTGCCGGCGGGGGACCCCGCCGCCGACGCGGCGGCCGACCCGGCATAGGATTGGTCGCCGTGCAGCAGGCGCTTCTGACCGCTGAACCGGTCCCCACCGCGTCCCCGCCTGTTCGCGGCGAGCCACCGCCTCTTCGCGGAGGCCCGCTGACGCTCCTGCGCTTCATGCGCGACCACGGGATGCTGAGCCAGCGCTACGCGCGGCTCATCGCGCGCTGGGTGTGGCTGAAGCTGCGCTGGCGCGGGCGCCTGAAGACCGACGGGCTGTGCTTCGTCTGCCCGAACGTCACGATCGAGATCGGCAAGGACGCGACGCTGCATGTCGGCCGCTGGTCGTGGATCGGCCACGGCTCGAAGATCCGGGCGCACGAGGGCGAGGTGTTCATCGGTGCGAAGTCGGTCATCGGGCAGGAATGCACGATCACCGCCTTCCAGCACATCTCGATCGGCCGCGAGTGCATCGTCGCCGACCGCGTCATGCTCATCGACTTCGACCACGGCGTCGTCGAGACCGAGCGCCCGGTCCGCGAGCAGGGGATATACAAGCGCGACGTGCACGTCGGCCACAACGTCTGGATCGGCTACGGCGTCGCGATCCTGCGCGGCGTCCGTGTCGGCGACAACTGCGTGCTCGGCACGTCGTCGATCGTCAGCAAGGACGTGCCCGACAACGCCGTCGCCGCCGGCGTGCCCGCGCGCGTGCTGCGGATGCGCAGGGCGCCGCAGACGCTTCGCTGGCAATAGCCGGGCTGGACCTGTGGACGGTACGTCTGTCAGCGC
>JALZJA010000214.1 GCA_030860005.1 Actinomycetota bacterium | reverse complement strand
TCGAGCGGTTGTACTACGGCTTCAGCATCCTCCACTGCCTACCCGTCGGCATGATCGGCGAGAATGCCGCCGGGACCGGCACGGTCATGCGCGCTCCGACCGTGCGGCGATACGCCGAGCAGGCGGGTTTTGACAACTTCGAGATCCTGCCGATCGAAGACGACTTCTATCGCTTCTACCGGCTCACTCCGTAGCCGCAGGTCGGCTGTCAGTAGCTGAAGACGGTCGCGCCGTCGTCGATCCAGTCCATCAGCGGCGTCGCACCCGCGAGCCTGGCCTGAGGCACGAGCTGCGTTTCGTCAAGGCGGCGCGCCTGGAAGCAGATCGGGCACACGAACAACTCGCCGCCACCGTCGGCGTACTGCTCGAACAGGCGCTCGACCGGCGGTGCTCCCGCCACCTCGACCGCCTCGGCATACCCGGGAAGTCCGATCCGCACGGCCTCCTTGGTCAGGAACATCGTCACGCGCTTGCCCTTGGCCAGCGCGGCCGTGCCGATCAGGAACGCGACGGTGACCTTGTCGGCGTCCTCGTGGCCCGCCGTGAGATTGATGACGACCTTGCCGTTGTCACTCATGACTTCTTCCTCCTCCTGATGTGGTCGCGCCCGCCGGCTCGTGGTCGGTGCACGTTGCTGTCATGACGCGACGGTACGCGCCCGTAGCGCCGTTGACTTCGGCCGGACGGGTCATCTTCGACCACGCCCGTGCCTGGCCCGTTCGGGTCAGTCAGTCGCCCTGTCGGCGTGGGCGCGGGCGACCGCGGCCGCCCGCGTGGAGACGCCCAGCTTGTTCAGGAGGTTGGCCACGTGGCGGTGCACCGTGTGCTCGCTGAGCACGAGCCTCTGCGCGATCGCGCGGTTGTGGAGGCCTTCGGCGATCAACTCGAGCACCTCCCGCTCACGCGGGCTCAGACTACCTGGATCTGGGGCGGCGCCGGCCGCCCGCGCCAGGGCGCCGGCGGCGCCGAGCCGCTCGAAGGTCGCACGCGCACGTGCGCGATGAACGTCGGCCTCCTCGAGGCGATCGAGCGCCTGCAGGCTCGTGACGAGCTCCATGCGCGCGCATGCGGTGTCGAACGGGGCGCCGCAGCGGAGGTACAGCTCCACAGCCCGCTCGAGCTGCCGGCGCGCCGCATCCTCGCGCCCGCGCGCGCGAGACAGGAGGCCCTCGTCGAGGCTGACGGCTGCTTGCAGCGGATCGGTCGCCACCGACGCCGCGATCGCTCGCAGCTCGCCCAGCGCCAGCTCCGCGCCGTCGGTGTCGCCGAGCGCCACGCGAGCTCGGACCAGCACCTCCCAGACGTCCGCCCGCTCAGTGCGGTTGGACTCCGGCAGGCCGGCGAGCGCCCGCTCGGCGAGCTCGCAGGCCGCTGTTGGATCCTCTCGGTCGAGCGCCACGGCCGCGCGCCCGATGAGGCCCAGGGGATGGAACTCCAGGACGCCGAACAGGGCCTCGGCATCGCTGAGGCGCCCCTGTCGACGGCGCAGCTCGGCCAGGCGCAGCGAGCCCTCGGACGCCAGGCCCGGCGCATGCCTGGCCAGCAGCTCAGCGGCAGCCTTCAGCTCGGCCTCGGCACGCTGCCATTCTCCGCCCCAGGTCAGCACGCCGGCATAGTGGGCGCGGCAGACGCCCAGAAGCGCGTCCATCCCCAGGCGCTCGCAGAGATCGCGCAAGCGCTCGCACCACTGGCCGGCGCGATCGTAGTCGCGCGCCTTCTCGCAGGCGAAGATCACGTAGCACAGCGTCACACCGACTGAGCCGGCGTCGTCGAGCTCGCCGCCGAAGGCGGCGGCCGCCGCCTCGTCAAGGGCGGACATGCCAGCGGCGACCTCTCCGGCGCAGACGAGCGCCAAGCCCTCGAGCGCAAGCCCGAGGATCTCAACATGAGCGGCGCCGAGCAGCCGTCCCAGCTCCTGCACGTGCTGAGCGCGCTGTCCTGCGCCCACCGGGTCCTGCGCCCCGAACAACAACGCATCGCCTTCAGCGAGGGCGAGCCGTCCCTGTTCCACGCACGGTTCAAGCGCGTCGAGCATCCGGTGGGCGCG
>JALZJA010000210.1 GCA_030860005.1 Actinomycetota bacterium | reverse complement strand
TGGCGCGGCTGCTGCGCCGGGCGGGAACGGGCGCGCGGATCATGACCCCGCAATGCGACGTGTGTGGCGCCGCGTTGGACCTGCCGCTGGGCTGATCGATGCGTTTCGCGCACATGCATCTCGAGGCGACACCGCTTCCGGACGAGGATGTCCTCATCGCCGTGCCGGGCACCGGCAAGACGGTGATCGCGGTGCCGCTCGATGCCCTTCCCCACTTTCTCCCGCTCCTGGACCGGGCGGTCCGGGACCAGCCGCGCGCATGCTGTCCGGCGTGCTCAGCCGTGCTGCCCGCCACGGTGCTCGATGACTGAGCGGGCATGGTGCGGGTGCTCAGCGTCAAGCGCTCGGTCTCGCGGGACCGTCGCGCGGGCACCCCCTCCCTGCGTCTCCGAGTGGCACGAGGGTGGGGCTTTCCCGGCCCGCGACCGGCGCGCGGCCCGTAGATTCATCTCGGTGCGCCTGCCCACCGGACCGACGATCGCCGAGCGCTGCCCACGCTGCGAGAGGACGTTCGGTTGTGCGGCGAAGACGTGGGGCTGCTGGTGCTGCGACGTGACGCTCGGAGGCGATCTCAGAGAACAGCTCGCGGCGCAGTACGAGGGCTGCCTGTGCGCTGAGTGCCTGCGCGAGCTCGCGCCGCAACGATGAACGCACCGCCGCAGCTGCGCATGCGCTGGTGGGGCTGGGGCGTCGATGGCGAAGACGACGTGATCCGCGTCGCGCACGCCGCCGGCTGCAGACTACCCCGACCTCGTGCGGCTGCGCAGCAAGCTCCTCGCGGACTGACTCCACGCGGTTCAGCGCACGCCGACCGCAGCGAGCGCGTCCGCCACGCAGGCATCGCGCACGCGCCCCGCGTCGATCGGCACCGCCGCCGGCATCCCGTCGGCCGTGATGCGCACGCCGGCGCCCACGCGCGCGAGGTGCATCGTCCCGAGCGTCTGGGCGTAGAGCCGGTTGGCCGCGAAGTCGGGATCGTCGACGTCGAGCGCACCCTCCTCGGCACCCGCCGTGAGGATCGACGCCAGCGGGCCGATACACGCCGACATCGCCTGCCCGAGGTGCAGCCAGATCGCGTCCGTCACGAGCTCGCGCAGCTCGTCGGCCGGACGGCGCATGAGCGACAGCGCGCAGTCCAGGAACGCCGGGTACTCGAGGCAGAAGTCGGCGTAGCGTCCCCAGCCGTCGCGCAGGCGCTCGACCCCCGGAAGCTCACCGTTCACCCCGCGCAGGCGCTCGGCCAGCTCGTCGAGGTACAGCGTCACGGTCGCGACGAACAGCTCGTCCTTGGAGCCGAAATGGCGGTAGATGAGCGCCTTGTTGATGCCCACCGCGCGAGCGATCTCCTCGATCGGCGCGTCCTGCAGGCCGCGCTCGTCAAACAGCACGCGCGTCGCGGCAACGATGTCGCGCTCGCGCGTGCGGCGGGCGACTCGTTGCGCGGCTGCGGAGGCCATGGCGCCACGATAACACCCCTGTAAACAGCTGGTTGACAACTGTTTACAACTTGCCCTAGCCTGGAGCTATGTCAACGACAGACATCGAGGTTCCCGAGGGCCGGGAAACCCCCTTCTCGCTCGAGCTCTCCCAGGACCAGCGCGATATTCGCCACTGGGTCCACGGCTTCGCGGAGAACGTCGTCCGCCCCGCCGCGGCGGAGTGGGACGAGCGCGAGGAGACGCCCTGGCCGATCATCCAGGAGGCCGCGAAGATCGGCCTCTACGGCTTCGAGGGGATGGCCCAGTTCTGGGGCGACCCCAGCGGCCTGCTGATGCCGGTCGTCAACGAGGAGCTGTTCTGGGGCGACGCCGGGATCGGCATGGCGATCATGGGCACGTCGCTGGCGGTCGCGAGCATCTTCGGCGGCGGAACCCCCGAGCAGATGGGCGAGTGGATCCCGCAGTGCTACGGCACGCCCGAGGAGCCGCAGGTCGCCTCGTTTTGCGTCTCCGAGCCCGACGCCGGCTCCGACGTCTCCGCGCTGCGCACGATGGCGAAATACGACGAGGCCAGCGACGAGTGGGTCCTCAACGGCCAGAAGGCGTGGGCCACGAACGGGGGGATCGCGAACATCCACGTGATCGTCGCGACCGTCGATCGCGCGCTCGGCGCGCGCGGCCAGGCCGCGTTCATCGTGCCGCCCAACACGCCCGGCCTCGCGATGGGAACGAAGGTCAAGAAGCACGGTCTGCGAGCGTCGCACACGTCCGATGTCTTCCTCGACGACTGTCGCATCCCAGGCCGCTGCCTGCTGGGCGGCAAGGAGAAGCTCGATGCCAAGCTCGCCCGTGCCCGCGAGGGCACGCGCTCGAAGTCACAGACCGCGATGCAGACCTTCGAGTCGACCCGTCCGATCGTCGGCGCGCAAGCGATCGGCATCGCCCGCGCGGCGTACGAGTACGCGCTCGCGTACGCCAAGGAGCGCAAGCAGTTCGGCCGCGCGATCATCGAGAACCAGAGCATCGCGTTCGCGCTCGCCGACATGAAGATGGAGATCGACGCCGCGCGCCTGCTCGTCTGGCGGGCGTCCTGGATGGGACGCAACCGCCACGCGTTCACCGCGGCCGAGGGCTCGATGAGCAAGCTCAAGGCCGGGGAGGTCGCCGTCTGGGCGACCGAGCGCGCGATCCAGATCCTGGGCGGTAACGGCTACACGCGCGAGTTCCCGGTCGAGCGCTGGCACCGCGACGCCAAGATCTACACGATCTTCGAGGGCACCTCGGAGATCCAGCGGCTCGTGATCGCCCGCGCGATCTCGGGGCTGCAGATCAAGTAGGCCCGGTATGGCTCCTGCGGACCGCTCGCGCGCCGAGATCACGCTGCACGGCCACCGGATCAGCTACCGCACCGGCGGCAGGAAAGGCGCCCCGCTGCTGCTGCTCGTGCACGGGATCACGAACTCCTCGGCGAGCTGGGAGCCCGTGCTCCCGCTCCTCGAAGAGCACTTCATGGTCATCGCGCCTGACCTGCTCGGCCACGGCGACTCGGACAAGCCGCGCGGCGACTACTCGCTCGGCGCGGCGGCGTCGCTGCTGCGCGACCTCATGCTCGCGCTCGACCACGACCGAGCGACGATCGTCGGCCACTCGCTCGGCGGCGGCATCGCCATGCAGCTCGCGTACCAGTTCCCCGAGCGCGTGGAGCGCCTCGCGCTCGTCTCAAGCGGCGGTCTCGGCCACGAGGTCAGCCTGCTTCTGCGCGCCGCCACGCTTCCGGGATCCGAGCTGGTGCTGCCGCTGCTCGTCTCCAAGCCGCTCGTCAACGCCAGCGACGCGATCGGCCGCCTCCTCGGCAAGATCGGGTTGAGGGTCGGCCGCGACGTCGCCGAGATGGCCGCGGGTCTCGCGTCGCTGCAGGACATCGAAGCGCGCAAGGCGTTCGTGCACACCGCCCGGTCGGTCATCGACGTCGGCGGCCAGCTCGTCGACGCCAGAGACCGGCTCTACCTCGCGGAGGCGCTGCCGACGCTGCTCGTCTGGGGCGAGCGCGACCGGATCATCCCCGCCAACCACGGCGTGCGCGCGCACGAGTTCATGCCCGGCAGCCGCCTCGAGCTCTTCGACAAGGCGGGGCACTTCCCCCACCACGACGAGTCGATCGCGTTCGCGGCCGTGCTGCGCGACTTCGTCGACACGACACAGCCGGCGCGGCTGAACACGGAGCGGCTGCGCGAGCTGATCGCCGAGCGCAGGGTGCGCTACGCCGCATAGGTAACGTCGCCAGCAGGTCGCCGGTTCCGGCCACCGAAGGGCGAAACCATCCGGTACGTCGCGACGATACATCCCGGCCTTCTCGGTCACCGTCACGATCGGCTTGATGACATCCCCGATTGACAGCGGGTCGGCGGCAGGGTCTAGTAGGCCCTACGTGAGTCCCGTAGTCCCTCGCTTCGAACTTGACGAGGAGAGCCCGAGCGGCGCGCACGTCATGAACGTGCGCGGGGAGATCCACGTCTCCACGGCGCCCGAGTTCTCGCAGCGGCTGACGACCGCGATCGAGGCCGGAAAGACCGCGATCGTGCTCGACCTCAGCGGCGTGGAGTTCATCGACTCGACCGGTCTGAGCGTGCTCCTCAACGGCCTGCGGCGGGTGAACCAACTCCACGGCCGCATGGCGCTCGTATGCGCGAACCCCACCGTCCTGCGCCTGTTCCAGATCACAAGGCTCGACTCGACGTTCGACATCTTCGGCGACCGGGCGAGAGCGATCGCATACGTCTCGGGCGCCGCCGGCGACAAATGACCCAGTAGCCGCTGCCAGTTCGTCGAGCGGCGCGCTCCAAACCTTGGACAGCGGTCCTAGCCGTGGCCCGAATGGCCGGGATAGCGTCGGCCTCGCTTCACACGGCCAAACCAGACAGGGGGCGCATTTGCGCAAGCTCGGTACGACGAGATGGGTGATCGCAGGCCTGACGGTCCTGGCGATGACGGCGGCGGGATGCGGGGGCAGCGACGACGACAAGGGCTCGAGCTCCGCGTCGACGACCGCGCAGCCCGGGATCAGCGGCAACAAGATCAAGGTGGGCATCCTGCACTCCCTCAGCTCGACGATGGCAATCAGCGAGGTGTCCGTGAAGGACGCCGAGCTCCTCGCCATCGACGAGATCAACAAGGCCGGCGGCGTGCTCGGCAAGCAGCTCGAGCCCGTCATCGAAGACGGCGCGTCGGACTGGCCGACCTTCGCCGAGAAGGCCCAGAAGCTCATCTCGACGGACAAGGTCGCGGCGACCTTCGGCGGCTGGACGTCGGCGAGCCGCAAGGCGATGCTGCCGGTCTTCGAGCGCAACAAGGCGCTGCTCTACTACCCGGTCCAATACGAGGGACTCGAGGCCTCGCCCTACATCTTCTACACGGGCGCGACGACCAACCAGCAGATCATCCCCGGGCTCGAATTCCTCAAGGAGAAGCTGAAGGTCGAAAAGCTCTTCCTCGTCGGCTCGGACTACGTGTTCCCGCGCACGGCGAACAAGGAGATCAAGGCCTGGGCGAAGGCCAACGGCATGGACATCGTCGGCGAGGAGTACTCGCCCCTGGGCAACACCGACTATGCGACCACGGTCAACAAGATCAAGTCGGCCAATCCCGACGCCGTGTTCCAGACGATCAACGGCGACAGCAACGTCGCGTTCTGGAAGCAGTTCAAGGACGCCGGGCTCAACGCCAAGAACATGCCCGTCATCTCCGTATCGACGGCCGAGGACGAGGTCCGCGGGGTCGGGATCAAGAACATCGTCGGCCAGTACGTCGCGTGGAACTACTACCAGACGACGCCGGGCGCCAAGAACGCGAAGTTCGTGAAGGCCTACAAGGCGAAGTACGGCGCGGACCGCGTCACCGACGACCCGATCGAGGCCGGCTACGTGGGGGTCCATCTGTGGGCGCTGGCGGTCGAGAAGGCCGGCAGCACGAACCCCGAGAAGGTCAAGGCTGCGTCCAAGGGGCTGACGTTCGACGCGCCCGAGGGCAAGGTCACGATCGACGGTGAGAACCAGCACATCCACAAGACGGCTCGCATCGGGGTCCTCCAGCCCAACGGGCTGATCAAGGAGGTGTTCGGATCCGGGAAGCCGATCAAGCCCGATCCGTACCTGAAGACCTACCCCTGGGCCAAGGACCTCTAGGGGCGAGCGGCGAGCGGCGGGATTTGCGCGATGGAGGTTCTTTTCAACCAGCTCTTCGTGGGGCTGAGCATCGCGTCGATTCTGCTGCTCGTGGCGCTCGGACTGACGTTCACGTTCGGTCAGATGAACGTGATCAACATGGCGCACGGCGAGTTCATCATGGCGGGCGCCTACACCACCTACGTGCTGCAGACGGCGCTCGGGACCGGGCTGATCACCTTGTCGTTCGGTCTCGCGCTGCCTGCCGCGTTTCTCATCGCAGGGACGATGGGACTGATCCTCGAGTTCCTGCTCATCCGCAGGATGTACGGCAGGCCGCTCGACACGCTGCTGGTCACGTGGGGCGTGAGCCTCATGCTCCAGCAGCTGGCGCGCGACATCTTCGGCGCTCCGAACGTCGGCGTTGAGGGGCCGTCGTTCCTCGATGGCGGACTTGCGGTCGGCGCCGTGGACATGTCCTACTCGCGCCTGTTCATCATCGGCGTGGTCACGCTCGTCGTGATCGCGATCGCGATCTACCTGCAGCGCACGCCGGCGGGGCGACGGATGCGCGCGGTCATGCAGAACCGTCCCCTGGCCGCGGTCAGCGGCGTGCGCACCCCGCGCGTGGACCGCACCACGTTCTTCATCGGCTCGGGCCTGGCCGGAATCGCCGGCGTCGGGATCACGTTGCTCGGGCCGATCGGACCGACGCTCGGCCTGGCCTACATCATCGACGCGTTCCTCGTCGTCATCGTCGGCGGGCTGGGCCAGCTGCGCGGCGCGATCTTCGCCGCGCTCGCGCTCGGAATGGCCAATTCCTTCATCGAGTACAACACGAGCACGAGCATCGCCAAGGCCGGCGTGTTCCTGCTGATCGTGGCGTTCTTGCAGGCACGCCCGCAGGGCATGGTCGTCCAGCAACGCCGCGGGCTCGCGACATGAACGCCGTGGCGAGAATGCTCCCGGGCACGATCAAACCATCGGGCTTCGCCGTGCGCTTCGCACTCGTGGCCGTCTCGCTGCTGCTCGTCGCACCCGCCGTGCTGTCGGACTTCCGCCTGTCGCTGGTGGCGAAGTTCCTGTGCTTCGCGATCATCGCCATCGGCATCGGCCTGGCATGGGGCCAGGGCGGGATGCTCGTGCTCGGGCAGGGGCTCTTCTTCGGACTCGGCGGCTACTGCATGGGCATGTACATGAAGCTCTCCGAGGCCGGTCCGGGCCAGCTTCCGGACTTCATGACCTGGAGCGGCGTCGAGAAGCTGCCGGCGCTGTGGGAGCCGTTTCGCTCCGCGTGGGTCGCGATCCCGGCGGCGATCCTCCTACCGATGGCGATCGCGGCGATCCTCGGTGCGGCGATCTTCCGCCAGCGCGTGCGCGGCGCGTACTTTGCGATCCTCAGCCAGGCGCTCGCGGCGGCGTTCGTGATCGTGCTCATCGGCAACCAGGGGCTGACCGGCGGCACGAACGGCCTGACGAACTTCCAGTCCTTCTTCGGGCTCTCGCTGTCGAGCCCGGAGGACAAGCGGATCCTCTACTTCGTCGTCGTGATCGCGCTGCTGCTCGTCTTCCTGGCGACGCGCGAGCTCGTGATCGGGCGCTACGGGCGGCTGCTCATCGCCGTCCGCGACGACGAGGACCGTGTGCGTTTTCTCGGCTATGACCCGACGCGCGTCAAGCTCGTCGCCTACGTGCTGGCCGCGGGCATGGCCGGGCTCGCCGGCGCGCTGTTCGTCCCGATCGTCGGGATCATCTCCCCGGCGCTGCTGGGCATCATTCCGTCGATCGAGATGGTGATCTGGGTCGCCCTGGGCGGGCGCACGGCGCTGGCCTGGGCGGCCGCCGGCGCGGTGATCGTCAACTGGGCGAAGAGCGCCATCTCCGAGCAGTACCCCGCGGGCTGGCTGTACCTCCAGGGGCTCTTGTTCGTCGTCGTGATCGCGTTCCTGCCCAAGGGCATCGCGGGGGCGGTCGAGAAGCTGCGCGAGCTGCTCGCGCGGGCGCCGTTCTCGTGGCCGCGCCCGCCGCGCACGCAGCCGGTCAAGCCGGCCTCGACGAACGAGGCCGCGTGACATGAGCGCCCCGACGCTGCTCGAGATCCGCGACCTGCACGTCGCATTCGACGCCTTTCACGCCGTCGCCGGGCTCGACCTCGACCTGTACGAGCACGAGGTCCGCTTCGTCATCGGACCCAACGGAGCCGGCAAGACGACGCTCATCGACGCGATCACGAGCCTCGTACGCCCGACGAACGGCTCGATCGTCTTCGCCGGAAAGGAGCTCGTCGGTCGCAGCGAGCACACGATCGTCCGTGACGGCATCGGCCGCACCTTCCAGACGCCGTCGGTCTTCGAAGCGCTGACCGTGCTCGAGAACGTCGACATCGCCGCGACCTTCCGGCTGCCGTTCCGCTCGCTGCTGCGCCGGCGGCGCGGGCTGTCGGATGAGGTCAGCGCGGGACTGGACGCCGTCGGGCTCCTGGACCTGCGCGACGAGCCGGCCGGCTCGCTGTCGCACGGCCAGCGCCAGTGGCTCGAGGTCGGAATGGTGCTCGTGCAGCGCCCGCGGCTGCTGCTGCTCGACGAGCCCGTCGCGGGCATGACCGAGAAGGAGCGGCTGCGCACCGGCGAGCTGGTCACGAAGATCGCCGAGCACGGAACGACGGTGCTCGTCGTCGAGCACGACATGGACTTCGTGCGCCGCTTCGCGCACAAGGTGACCGTGATGCATGAGGGCAAGGTGCTGACCGAGGGCTCGGTCGCCGAGGTCCAGTGCGACGAGACGGTGCGCGAGGTCTATCTCGGCCGCCCGCGCGACGCCCGCGGTGCAGCGGTGGCCACGGCATGACCGCCGCCGTCGCCGCGCCGATCCTGCGCGTCGAGGACCTCGAGGTCGCCTACGGCTCGACGCAGGTGCTCTTCGGCGTGTCCCTCGACGTGCCCGAAGGCGGGCTGTGCTGCCTCATGGGCCGAAACGGCGTCGGCAAGAGCACGCTGCTGCAGACGATCGTCGGGCTCCAGTCCCCCGGCAGCGGCACGATCTCGCTCGGTGACCGCGAGATCACCAGGCGCCCGTCGTATGACCGCGTGCGGGAGGGGATCGCGTACGTGCCCCAGGGACGCGAGTCCTTCCCGTACCTGACCGTCTACGAGAACCTGCGCGTCGTCGCCGAGGCGTCGCAGGCCGCCGAGCTGAGCGTCATCGAGGACGCGCTCGAGCGCTTCCCGCGTCTGCGCAAGCTGCTCGAGCGGCCCGCGGGCTTTCTCAGCGGCGGCGAGGCGCAGCAGCTCGCGATCGCGCGGGCGCTCGTGACGAAGCCGCGCCTGCTGCTCCTCGACGAGCCGACCGAGGGGATCCAGCCGTCGATCATCCTCGAGATCGAAGACGCGATCGCCGAGCTGAAGCTGAACGCCGGAATGTCGATCCTGCTCGTCGAGCAGTACGTCGACTTCGCGATGCGCCTGGCGGACACGTACGCGGTCATGGACGTCGGCCGGATCGTCGCCGGCGGCGACATCGCCTCGTTCGAGCGCGGGCGCGTGCAGGAGCTGATGGCGGTCTGACCCGCGGATCAGCGCAGGACGTGGACCTGGACGCGCGTGACCTCGCGGACGTAGTCGAGGTCGAGGATCTCCATCGCGACGATCCGTGCCCCGATCCGCAGCTGCACCTCCGCGCGCAGCTCGTCGCTGTCGGGCATGACCCGCTCGATCGTCAGCTCCATCCGGTGGTTGTCGCGCAGCACGCGCGGGTGGTCGATGAGCGCGGGTGCCGCGAGCACGAGCGCAGCGAGCGCCGCGTTGCCGGCGGGGTCGCCGATGTCCACCGCGGCCACGAGGCCCAGGACGATCGCGGCGAAGAAGTACGCGATCTCGGCGTATGACAGCTGCTCGGCCCGCAGGCGGATGATCGACAGCACCGCGAACA